>JBAZXJ010000010.1:0-14618 GCA_041659865.1 Candidatus Margulisiibacteriota bacterium
ATTGGGATGACGGCACCTAATGTCCCCCTTGAGGTAGGTTCCTTCACGGCAGCTGCGGGTACGAACAGATTGCGGATAAATCGCGGTCAATCAGCTACGAATTATTTGGAGCTTGCCGATGACGGCAATGCTGTGATCAGAGCTAATGGTATAACAAATACAGCCGGTGGCATTACTTTTGAGCAGAAGACAAATAGCGCTGAAAGCTTTAGCGAGAGGATGCGAATTGATGGTGTCGGCAACGTTGGTATCGGGACGAGTGCGCCGACTGCCAAGCTACATGTTTCGAGCATCACTAACAATGCCTTTCAGGTCGATACCCGTCCGACAGCTGGCGCTACCCTGGTGACGGGGCTTGCTGTCGACGCTTATGGCAGAACAAAGATCAACGATCTGGATATTTCCGGAAAGAGAGCATTTCCTGCTTCGAGTACATGGATAGAATCGGCCAGATTTACTCTTAATGCCTGGACCTCAGGATTATATCATCTGGTTATTGCGGATACTGCTGCCGACATCGCCAATAAAACGGTATACGATCTGTACATTACCGTTGCCAGAAGCGGCGGCAATAGCAGTGCGGTTTGGAGCGTGGTCGGCTACCATCAAAATCCTGGTCAGAGCGATCTGGCGGTATATGCTAATGGAGCGGATGTCTCGATCTATCAATACAACGGGACCTGGGGAAGCAGAGAAAATACCATAACCGTACAGGGAGTATCAGGAGCGAACGGGATAACTTATCAACTATATCCTAACGGCTCAACGGCTGTAGGTAGTTTTTCTGGTACCAAGATCGAGTCCACGATCCCAGTTTCCTTTGGAGTATATGGCGGTAACGTAGGTATCGGGACGGCGAGTCCGGTTGGCAAGCTAAGCATTTCCAGCACGACGACCGGCAATCTTGCTTTGAAAGTTGACGCCAAAGATTATAACGGCACCATGCGAAACAATGCCTTCGTTGTTAATGCTTCAGGCAACGTCGGGATCGGGACGGCGGCGTCGGGGGCGAAGCTTGAGGTAGTCGGCGAGGTTAGGTCTGCTGTGAAGTTCAGCCTCTTCCCTGCAGGTGACCAGGAAAGATTTGCGGTATCACTTAACGCTTCAGGAGTAGCAATGACAGGGATGAATGGTCCTTTCGAAATATATAATGGTTACGGCGACTGGGGTGCTGGTGCTGGGGCGATCAAGTTCTCGGTGCATACGCGAGATGTCGCCTCTGGCCTTACTGGTGGGGTGAAGAAGGAGGCAATGAGAATCAATTACATTGGAAACGTCGGAATCGGGGCGACGGTGCCAGGCGCTAGCTTGCATGTTGCCAGCACTACAACTGGAAACCTCGCCATGAAAGTTGACGCCAAAGATTATAACGGTACGATGCAAAACAATGCCTTGACGGTGAGCCCTTCCGGCAACGTTGGCATGGGGACATCGGCGCCGACCGCGAAACTGGTGGTAAGTGACCTGAATAAATATAATGCCATTATTGTCGAGGGGCCAGGTGCTTTCAACATCAATGGCAGCAATTTTAATGTTCCGATACAGACCGCTTCTCCCTGGCTACAGTACGGAATAACTAAAGTGATCATGCATTTGTCCCCTGCTGCTGCCGGGTTCAATTCAAATATTGTTGAAACAACAATATTGGAAGATCATGACGGAAGTATGGGCGTGAGTTATACTTTACTTGACGGGGTGAAGACTGCCAGCGCGACATCGTTCAATATTCCCAATGCAGGATATCCAGCCGCTGTTACCTTGACCATTTCCGGCAGTAACCTGAATGTGGCAGTAGCCGGAACTGCGATGAACTCTTATGTCAGAGTATTTACGCAGATATATCGCTAGGCGATCGCAAGTTTATTGATACAGAACCCCGCCGCAAGAGGCGGGGTTTTTGTTATCGGCCGATCTTGATATCACAAATTGTGACTTCAAGTTTTTCAATTCTGGCCTGGTCCTGGCGTTTTTCTTCTCCCACTGGTAAAATGTTAACAAATGTTATAATATGTTAACATACTAAAAAAAAGGAGAGAGTAATGCCTGCACAGCAAGTGATGCTTGGAACCAGGGTTCCGACAGTGCTAAAAGAGAAGCTCTGCAAATATTGCCTTAACCATGGCATCAAGATGAGCTATTTTGTTTCTCAGATGATCCGGGAAAAATTACTGGAAATAGCCGAGGACAACAGCGATCTGGAAACGGCCAGGAAGCGTTCGAAAAACGCGCAGACTATTTCTCAAAAAGAGTTCGATCATTACTTATCAAAACGTGGTATAAGGTCATAAGTGCTCAAGATCAGTTACGATAAAAATGTCCTCAAGGATCTAGATCGGATCCCGGTTAAGGATGTTGAGAGGATAGTCAGCATTATCAACGGTTTGCCTGTCGAGCCTTTCCCCGCGAAATGTAAAAAACTTTCCACAAAAGACAAAGTGTATCGTATCCGACAAGGTAACTATCGGGTGATCTATACCGTTAACCAGGCTCAGCAAGAAATACGGATCATTCTGGTCGGGCACAGGAAAGAGATATACAGGGAGCTAAAATGAGCTGGTCCCGAAATAAGGAGAATTCCATGAAGAAAACATTATTGATCCTTGGTCTGATCCTCTCCCTTACCATCGCCGTCTTCGCGACCCAGGTCTATTTCTCCCCTAACGGCGGGTGCCAGGCTGCCATTATCCGCGAGATCAGCAAGGCGAATAGCACGATAGACATCGCTATGTACTATTTCACCGAACGCGAGATCGCCCAGGAGCTGGTCAAGGCCAAGGACCGCAAGGTAGCGATCCGCGTTCTTTTAGACCCTAGCCAGGAGAAGCAGAAATTTTCCAAGAGCAGGTATTTGCTGAACAAAGGGATAACAGTGAAATATGATACCGGAGCAGGGTTGATGCATAACAAGTTCGCTATCATAGACAAGAAGGCCTTGATCACAGGCTCCTTCAACTGGACCGCGACTGCGGAAGCGAGGAACGCCGAGAACCTTTTGATCATGAACGACGCGGAGTTGATCAGCAAATATCAGGCAAGGTATGAAATGCTTTGGAATAAAGGGCGGGCAGGGGGAAAGCAGTAGAACCTAGCGGGCAAGGGGCCTGGGCTGTAAAAGCAGTGAATATATGGTAAATAATAGCTATAATTCACTAGACATTGACAAATAGTAGTGAATATGATATATATAACCATATAAATTCACTAATTATGGCAACAACTAACCCGATCCAAAAACATATCGATGCTTTACAAAAGCAATACGCAGTTCTGCGTAAAGGTAAAGAGTCTCTATTGGTCATGTTAGACGAAGCGGAGAGCTCCGAAAGTGTATATAACTCCAACGCTATAGAGAATTCAACCCTGACCCTGAAAGAAACGGAAACGATACTGTTGGGGATGGAGGTGCCCAGGAACCATTCCCTGCGGGAAATATTCGAAGCGAAAAATCTGGCGCGGGTAACGGAATTTATCAGAAAGCGCTCGCAAGAGAATTATCTGGGCCAGGAAACAATTTTGCTTTTACACCAAATGCTCATCGGCGGGATCGATGACAATATTGCCGGTCGTTTTAGAAGTGCCGGGGAGTATGTTCGCGTAGGCTCTCATCTTGCACCTTCGCCAAAACATATTGAACCAATGATCGATGATGCTCTGCTAAAATATAACAGCGGGATAGAAACCTATTTTGTCGACAAGATAGCCAGGTTCCATCTGGATTTCGAAACGGTCCATCCTTTCAACGACGGCAACGGCCGTATCGGCAGGGTATTGATCAATTATCAACTGTTACGCCTGGGCTTTCCGGCAATTATCATCCGCGACAAGGAAAAGAAAGTCTATTATCAGGCTTTCAATGACTACCGGGACAGCAAGAAGACCAGGCCTATGGAAAAAATAATCGCACTAGCCTTAAGGGAATCCCTGCATAAACGGATCGCTTATCTGCAAGGTCAAAAAATAATAACTCTTGCCGACCATGCCAGGAAGATCGGCCATTCTGTTCCTTCAGTACTCAACGCCGCCCGCAGGCAGAATATCCCGGCGTTTAGGGAGAATGGGGTTTGGAAGATCGGGGAAAAATAGCGATTGCAATATTGGTGAGGATTGGGGATAATTAAAGGAAAGACAGCTGGCAGGAAGTAAAGAAGTAAAGAAGTATCAAAATCCTAGGATCGACAGATAATTCATTATTTCTTTACTTCTTTACTTCTTTACTTCTGTCTTAAAATTAAATGGAGGCACCCATGTTCAAGAAAACGCTTTTAGGGATCTCGTTGCTAACGCTAATAACGGTATCGTCCTTAGCCGTCCCAAATCAGCTGACCTATTCCGGCCGTCTATTGCAGAACGGCGCGCTGGTGAATGCGCCGCTGACCATGACCTTCAAGATCTACGATGATCCAACCTCGGTATTGCCCTCAGACCTGCTTTGGTCAACTATTAATATAAACGTAGATGTTAATCAAGGTATTTACAGCGTGGTACTGGATCAGGTCAGTCCCAATGCGTTAAGCGGTGATAACGCTTACCTTGAAGTGATTATCGGTTCGGAGGTCCTTGCACCCCGGACCAAGATCAACAGCGTCGGCTATGCTTTACAGGCAGGGGGCCTAAGCTATACCGGCGGACAGGCCGTCGCAGTTTCGGTCAACGGTTATGTCGGGATAGGAACTTCTTTGCCAAGTGTTCAGCTGGATGTTAATGGGAACATTGCCCATAGCGGTTACCGGATGGGCAGCGCCAGGCAAGGGATACTGGGTAGTTCAGGAGGAGATTACGCTTCTGTTGGGTATGGTTATTTACCTTCAGCGACCACAGGGATCTATAAATATGGAGTTCCCGATACAGCATCACAGTTACTTTTCCATGTGGGCGGATTTCATTTTAAGACCGCCCCGATCGGGGTAATAGGCAACAATGTGACCTTCAATAACGTAATGTCGATCCTGCAGAACGGCAACGTCGGGATGGGGATATCGGCGCCGGGAGCAAGTTTGCAGCTCTCCAGTATGATCACGGGCAATCTTGCGATGAAAGTCGACGCAAAAGATTTTAACGGTGTAATGCAAAACAATGCTCTGGTCGTGAGCGCTACTGGGAACGTCGGTATCGGGACGAATGCTCCAGGGGGCAAATTACATATATATGGGAATAATAATAGCTTAGGCAATACAAATAGTTTGATCATAGAAACAAATGGCTATAGCGTTGGTGATGCTCAGAATATTCAATGGAAAGGCAATGGTATCGAATTCGGCAGGATCGGTACTAAATTCGTGGCGTCTGGTGTAAGTCAAATGCGCTTTGAGAACTTGTATGCTAGCGCCCCTCAATCTGCAACCCATATGGTCATTCAATCTGACGGTAATGTCGGCATCGGGCTTACTAACCCAAGCGCCAAGCTGCATGTGGCAGGAACGGCTTATGCCGATACCGTTTCTTATCAGAACAGCGTTTTGAATATTGGCAACTCACTGGTCGTTAATGGTGCGTCCTGGGTAAAACTTTTTACTATGTCCTGGCTGAGCAGAGCTACTTTGCAGATGTATATTTATGGTGATTCAAGGGTGCACCGCGGTACCTATACTATAACTGCTGGCGACTGGAAGGCTGACGCTTCGACCGTGACCATTGAGGGTCCGTTCAGCCAGCATATCGGCACGGCCCTGCAATATATAACAGCAGTAAATACTGGCGGCGCGGTTGGCTCGCCGATCGATATTTATGCCTATATCACGCCTGCTAACTCTGTGACGCTTTATTGGAGCCTGGAAAGCCAGCAAGGAGTGACCGCTTATTATAATACCGTGGTTGGCAGTGACCCGGGAGGAAGTAAACTGCTGACCTTCCCGTCAGGGGCGATGAGCGGGTATATCACCAGCACCGGGACCAATCATTATTTGAACGGGCCGGTCCAGGTTAACAGTTCGTTGCAGACGACCGGTACTTTAGCGGCGGGAACCTCGCTCTATGTGGGAAATGCCACAGGAGCTCCTTACTGGTATTCTGGCAAGGACGGAGCTGGTTCTTATGTAGAACATGTTGGGACTAATAATACGAACTCGCTGATCAGGTTCCAAACTTCAGTGAACGGCGCGCGCAGCGCGTATTCGTCGATAATGATCGATCCGGCCAAGGGCTTTAGCTTTAATGCCAGCTCGGGGGCAAGCGGGAAGGTCGGTATTGGAACGACTGATCCCAAGTCAGCGTTGCATGTTAATGGTCTGCCGACCTATGCCGATAATACGGCCGCTTTAGCAGGCGGTTTGACCGCCGGGGCCTTCTATCGGACGGCGACCGGGGTGCTGATGGTGGTTTATTAGGATAGGCGGGTTTTGATCGGGCGGTAATTTCCATATTATCGTGTAATAACGTGTAACGTGTAGAGACAGGTTTGAAACCTGTTTCTACATCGTCCTCTTGATTGGAATATACCCTTATTCATGTTAATGTTAATTGTGCCATGATACAGAGGTGCGATCTTGGGCGTCTCTACGATCATTAGACAATATATAATATAGAAGAGGGGTTTATCATGAAAAAGATCTTATTAGCTATCCTGACCCTGGCAATTCTGACCGTTACAGTTTTTGCGGTGCCAACCCAATTGACCTATTCAGGAAGATTACTGCAGAACGGGGCGCTGGTGAATTCTGCGCTGACCATGACCTTCAAGATCTACGACGATCCGACATCAGCGCTAACTTCTGACTTGCTCTGGGCGACCAGCAATATTAACGTAGATGTTAATCAGGGGATATATAGCGTAGTGCTCGACCAGGTCAGCCCGAACGTTTTTAGCGGGGACAACGCCTACCTTGAAGTGATCATCGGTGCAGAAACCCTTGTGCCCCGGACCAAGGTCAACAGTGTCGGTTATGCTTTGCAGGCAGGGGCGGTATCGGGCTTGTCGAACGTTATGCCAAGCAGTGGAAATGTCGGGATCGGATCGTCATCGCCTGCATATAGATTAATTGTTAATGGGGCTAACGGTTATATAGCTTCAAGAGTTGATAGCGTGGATGGTTCTCAGTTAATGATCGACGGCGCTGCCGGACAGAATTCCTGGTTATCTTTTGCCGAACAAAATGTTCTGAACAAATGGGCCATCGGTACTCGGGCTGGCCTTGGCGGTAATCTGGTTTTCGGCGCTGGTTATCCGGCGGCTTATTCGGAAAAAGTAACCTTTCTGCAAAACGGCTATGTCGGTATCGGGACGCCGACGCCAAATACGAAGCTGGAAGTAAGCGGTACCGTATCGGCCAACGCTGTATTGGCCAATGGCAATATCGGTATAGGCACTGTTGGGCCAGCAGGGCAGCTTGGAATATCTAATGGTACAGGTGATACTGCCGGATATGCCAATAATCAAATAGCGCTGAGGACCGGCGGGTCGGTGGGAAATGTCGTGTCTCTATATATGCAGAATTATCGTCATACCGCTGGAACTGACTGGCAGGGTATCGCCTGGCGCCTGCAACACCAGGTTGACGGGACAAAAATGGCTTATATAGATTTTAATCCAGGTTTTGCCAGCATGGCTTTGAGCTTTGGCACAAATGGGTATGAGCGCATGCGTATTTACTCCGGCGGCAACGTTGGTATCGGTCCGGTCGGTTCTGCCCAGCTCCACGTTCTTGGCGTGACCGATAACGTGGCTTTATGGGTTCAAGCTTCGTCAAGCAACGCTGGCTTGGCAAATACTACCAGTACAGGTCTATACGTCGATAAAAGAGGTAGCGTGGGCATCGGGACAGCGACTCTGACGAGTAAATTAACCGTAGATGGAGGTATCGCAGAGATCCGATCCGGCTATGATCTGATGATCCGTAATGCCGCAAATACCTGGGACATGAGACTTCGCCAGGAGGCCAATCAGCTTAATGTCTATTCCGGCGGAGGTGGGGGCGCGATCGCTTCTTTTGTTCACGGAGGCAACGTCGGGATCGGCCAGCCAACTCCGAATGCTAAACTCGAGGTGAACGGGGTCGTATCTTCAAACGGGCTGATGTCTAACGGCAACGTCGGTATTGGGCTTTCAAATCCGACCGTCCCGCTTTATGTATATAAGACTGGAGTTTCTACCGCCGTACCAAATGTACTTTCATTAGCAGTATTTGATGGTCCTTTGACCAGTGAAAGCGGTATTATGCTCGGCTACAGGACCGATATCATTGAAGGCGTGATCGCGCCGACACAGGCCCAGAATTCTTTAGGCTTTTATACTTACGATAGTAACTGGTTCCAAAGAATGAAAATAGCGACCAATGGCTTTGTCGGGATAGGAACATCGACTCCTGGGAACATAGGCGATGGGGGTAATCCCTCCTTGTTACATATCCATGGCAGTTCGGGCGCAAACCCATATGCATTATTGAACTTAACATCATCTTTGGCTGGAAACAATCAGACCATGGGCGGGATAAGTTTTGGCTCTACTGGCATTTCCGGAAGCGACCAACGAACCGCGATAATCGCCAGCACCAAACGCGATGCCATTACCACAGCGCCCAAAGGTGATCTTGCTTTCTATACCGCTAACGGCGCTACCCCTTCTAACCCGCGCTTATACATTCAGCCAGACGGGGCGATCGGTATCGGAACGACAGTTCCTGGTTACAAACTGGATATCGATGCCGGTGGTGACAGTATTTACGGGAACAATACAACAAGCCTGGGCTTAAGAGTTGACGGGACTTTTCTTAAATCCGGTGCGGACTATGCGGAATATTTTGAAGTTGAAGGCATGGTCAAGGTCGGCGATATAGCAGGCTTGAACGCGGTCAGTAAGAAAGTACGCAAGTATCAGAACGGGGATGAATATATCGGGATCTTTTCTTCCGGGCTTGGCATAGTGGGTAACGGCGAGAAGATGTACAACAGCGATCACGCGGTCGTCGGGCTTTTGGGCCAGCTGGAATTTGACCGGGCGCAGGTAACTGTGGACGGTATCGTCGTTAAGACCAAGGACGGCAAGCGCATTGGCGTTCTGCTGAACAATGGGAAGGTTTTGATCGGGCGGTAATGATATTAGTTGGCTGGTTAGTTAGTTTGTTAGTTGGTTAGTTAGTTGGAAAATGTATTGGCGAAATAGCCGATTAACTGCTTAACTAGCCAACCAGCTAACCAGCCAACTAGCTAACCAACCAATATTGGCAGTCCCCGTTTTCTGTGTTAATATCCCCAAGTCAATTTATCAATATCGCAACGAAAGGGAAGAGAAGATGTCTAACGAACCTAATGTTTCCATAATTATCCCGGTGCGCAACGCTGACCGTACGATAGACGTGATGTTCCAGTATCTGGAGGATATCGATTATCCGAAAGATAAACTGGAGATCATCATCGCCGACGGCGATAGTACGGATAAAACTGTACAGATCACCAAGGACTGGCAGAAGAAATACGCCAATATCAAACTGACCCAGATCCCAAATTGCAAATCTCCCGGCCAGGCTCGTAACTCGGCGCTAAAGATCGTGACCGGCCAGTACGTGCTTTTCACGGACGGCGACTGCGCTCCGGAAAAGGACTGGGTAAGAAAGATCATCGCGCCTTTCTTTTTGGATCCCAAGATCGGTGGAGTCGGCGGAGAAGTTCTGACCCTGAAAGTTGACCCGAACAATCTGACCGAATCATATTGTGAACAGGTACGTTTTCTAAGTCCTACAGGCCGCTGCAGGGTCAAAGATAACGGTTATATGCCAACGAATGAACATGACTTTCCGCATGAAGTTAACGGCGGCGACGATAGTCCTTTTTATGCCACAGCTAACGTGGCTTTTTCCAAGGAAGCCATCGATCGCATCGGCGGAGAGTTCTGGCATGAGCCGACCGGCGAAGACGTGGACTTTTCTTTAAGAGTGCTTGCCGCTGGTTACAAGATCTATTACGCCAAGGACGCGGTAGTTAAGCATATGCACCGCGTGGACTTAAAGAGTTTCTGCAAACAATGGTTCGGCTACGGTTTCGGCCATCCTTTATTACTGGCCAAGCATGCCAAGCCGAATAATTTCGAAATAGTTCTACAAGGCAAAAGACCGGTCTATATCAATATCCCCTGGTTCGGCAAAGGTATAGTTCATTTAGGTACTTTTCACTGGATGTGGATCTTTGGTTTCTGGACGACAGTGGAGCTGATATCTGCTCTGTTTACCCATGAATATTTCTGGGTGACCTTGTTCGCCTTATTGACGGCCTGGCAGGTATTACGCTATTTAAGTCCGGTACGCAAGCTGGTCCCCAAGGAAGCCTTTTGGACCTTTGCCAAGGTACGCTATGCTACGAACTGGAGCTTCATGAAAGGCGCGATCGCCGGGATGAGGAAGTTCGGGACGATCTGTATAGAGCCGAGTTGGTAAGATGATCGACCAGTAGCGTCGGTTCGCGAACCGACCCTAAGCACAACACTGGACAGGTCGCCGAGTGGCTAATGGCAACAGACTGTAAATCTGTCGCGCTACGCGCTACGAAGGTTCGAACCCTTCCCTGTCCACCAGCCTTCGCTCTTAAAACTTTTGGAAAAGTTTTAAGAGCTACGGCTGGCAGGCCAGCTTACGAGATTTCCCACGACATGTTAATTGAATTCCCCAAAAGTTTTTTAGAGCGAAGGCTGTCCGCCGAAGCCATCCAAATTATGATGCCCTATCGTTAACGAAAGGCGAAGGCTGACCTAACAAGGACAACACTTCAACCCCGCGCATATTTTGGAGGAAATAGTTTATAGGAAATTGGAAAGAGGGGCAGGTCAGTCTAAATTCGAAGGCGCACCGCTTACTTGCCGATCTTCCCCAGCGCACAGCTGACAAAAGAAGTCGCCTAGGTCAGCAAGTTGTTCTCTGTATTTACTTCTGGATAACCAAGTTTGCGCAGGTCTATCTTGATACTGTCCATGTCAAGATCGTCTGCGCCCTCAATAGCGACAGTTCCGGTCTCAACATCGATCTTAACGGCTTTTACTTTGGAATTTAGCAAAAGACCTTTCTGCACTGAATTGGCGCATCCGCCGCACTTGATGTTCTCCACAACAATGGTATATTTCATTTAATACTCCTTGATAGTAATTTTCTTAAGCCGGCTGTAACGCCCCCATAGGGCAGAAGCGTACACATTTATTACAGCTGATACAGAGCGCTTCGTTCACGGTCGGGGCGGCATACCCTTTCTGTTCCAGCGCTTGTACAGGGCAAACCCGCACCGCCGGACAGGCGTGATTTTGCGGACAGCTGGCTTGAATTACATTTATATACATCTTTACTCCTTGGTCTTAGTTTTTACTTACCAGCAAGGTTTCTTTGATGGCTTGTTCTAAGGCCATTTTCGGCAAAGCGCCTTGGGCCATCTGAGGTTTTCCCTTAAGTGGAACGAACAGGATCGAGGGAATGCTCATGATCTGGAACATTCTGGCTAATTCCTGCTCTTGATCAGTATTCACCTTGTAAATATCGACCTTGCCTTTATATTCCTTAGACAACTGTTCCAGAATTGGACCGACCATTTTGCACGGTCCGCACCAGTCGGCGTAAAAGTCGATGATCGCCGGACGATCTCCGGCATATTTCCATTCGGTGTTCTTTTCCGGATCGAATACTTTGTCTTTAAATGTCTGCAGGGTCAGATGTTCCATTATCATGCTCCTTGTATATTTTATTTACTTTCATGTATTAGATGCACCAACCGGCAAAAAGGATACATTTCTTGGTAAATATGCTGATCCCAGTTATAATTGGCAGGATATGAACGAAACAGAATTGATCGAGCTCAGCAAAAAAGGCGAGGCCAGGGCGTTTGAAAAATTGATCAAACCCTATGAAGCGCGTTTGTACCTGTATCTGGCTAAAATGTGCAACAACCCTGAGGCAGCGCAGGATATGGCCCAGGAAACATTTATCAATATCTTCAGGAAGATCAAAGATTTTAAAGGCGGGGCGAAATTCTCGACCTGGATCTTTCAGATCGCGATCAATAACTGCCTGATGTTAAAGCGGCGTGATGCCAAACGTCAGACGATCTCTTTGGATGATGAACAGCAGGGCCGGCCTTTTGAGGTAATGGATCGGGAAAGGACCCCGGCCAAGACTTATGCCAAAAATGAGCTCCAGGAAATAATTGATACCGCCTTGCAGAAACTCGATCCGATATACCGTTCGGTGTTTATCTTAAGCGATATCGACGGCTTTACCGGTCCGGAGATCGCCAAGATCTTGAGCATTACTTTACCCAACGTCAAAGCCAGACTGCGCCGGACGAAAGAACAGCTGAGGAAGATACTGACGCCTTCTCTGTTAAAAAAATGCTGTGAGGACAAGAGCATACCGGAATGTGCTCATAAGAACATTGTTGAATGCATCCGTGGTTTGGGCACAGGATAAGCAGTGGTCCTTGCCCCTACATACTTATACAACGGCTATACCCAGACCTGGAAAGAAGATGTCGACGAGTTACCGCTGCCATGGCTATGTAGTTATTTTATAACCTTTTTGCTCCAAAAACTCTACTGCTTCTTCTACCAGGTACTCTGGCGCCGAGGCTCCGGCGGTCAGGGCGATCCGGGTAACGTCTTTTAGCCAGATAGGTTTTATGTCCCAGCAGCTATCGATCAGCTGGGCCTTTTTATTGACCTTCAGGGCGATCTGTTTGAGCATCTGGGAGTTGGAACTGTTCTTGGAGCCGACGACCAAAAGCAGTTCGCAGTTGGGCAGAACTTTGCTTACAGCGATCTGGCGGGAGGTCGTGGTGAAACAGAGGTCGGCTTTTTTGGGCAGTTTGATGCCGGGTAATTTCAGCTTGATCAAGGAAACAAGATCATTGACCTCGAACATGTTCAGGGTGGTCTGATTAAGCACGATATATTTGGTAAAACCTTTTTTTATCTTCTTGATATCAGCAGGGCTGGTGACCACGGAAATATTCCGGGGGTTCTCTGCGATCACGCCCTTGGCTTCATCATGCTTGGCGTCACCGATATAGATGACGTGGTAGCCTAGTTTGGAATAATGATTAACTTCGTCATGCACTTTTTTCACGAGGGGGCAGGTAGCATCAATGAAATTTATTTTTTTCTCATGCAGTTCCGTCCTGGTCTGGGGCGGAACGCCATGAGCGCTGAATACGACCAGCGAATCATGAGGGATCTTTTTAGTTGCCTGGACAAAATTAACGCCCCGGTTCTTTAGATCTTCCACGATAGTCTTGTTGTGGACGATCTCGTTAAAGACAAAGACCTTGCAGTCCTTGGAAGTCTGCAAAACTTCCTCGATGATCTGCAGGGCGTTCTTCACGCCGGAGCAGAAGCCGCGGGGTTCGACGAGATATAGGGCTTTTTGAGTTTTGTTGACAACAGGCATGCTGATCACTTCCGGTAATTGGTTGTAATAATTTATTATAGCAAAAAACAGCTATAAACAGTATAATTTTACAATGAACATCTGGAAGAAGATCGTTTCAGGCAGCAAAGCATTGGCCGTCTTGTTATTGTTGCCCTTGACCATCTACATAACAAATATCCTGCTCATCAGGCAGCTTTCCTTGTCCAACGGAGAGCTGGCTATAGTAGATTTCCTGTTACTGCTGATCTTTTTGGCCCTGGCCTTATTTCTGTCCGTATTCTTGTCGGTCGGGAGATTGAGCAAGGAGGTTATCGGGCTCAGGCAAGCGATCGAGACTTCAGGGGAAGTGGTCTTTATGACCGATAGCGCAGGTATAATTCAATACGTTAATCCAGAATTCACCAGAGTATATGGTTATAGCGCGGCAGAAGTGATCGGCAAGACTACGCCCAGGATCCTCAAGGGAGGACAGAAAAGGCCGGAGGACTATCAGCAATTTTGGCAAACGATCTTGAGCAAAAGAGCGATGAAATGGGAAATAATCAACAAAACCAAAGATGGCCGGCTGATCAACATCGAGGCCACGGTCAATCGTATCCTGGACGGCGCTGGTCAGATCAGCGGTTTTCTGGCGATCCAGCGCGATATCACCCGGCGGAAGCAAATGGAGCAGGAGATCCAGACGAACTACAAGAAACTGGTCGCGCTGGAGGGCTTAAAAGATAACCTGATGCACATGATCGTGCATGACCTGAATAATCCGTTGACCGTCGTTTTGGCCGGCATAGACTATTTAAAGGGCACCTTGAAAAATAAAATGAGCGAGAATGACCAGGCGATCTCCAAACAAGTTTCCTTGGCTAGCCGGAACATGATGGTCATGGTCGGCAATATCCTGGACATCAACAAAATGGAAGAAGGGAAGTTCGTGCTCAGGGTTGAAGAGGTCGATCTGCGCCAGGCAGTGATCGAGGCCTATGAACAGATGAAGATCTATGTTGAGAGCGAGAAGAAAGCTCTGCGCCTTGAACTGGCTGAGGACATGCCTAAGGCCTGGATCGACAAGGATGTCACGATGAGGGTTTTGTATAATTTCATCAACAACGCTATCAAGTATACGCCGCAGGGTGGCATAATTGTCGTTAAAGCACATTATGACCAGGCGGATAACAATTTCTATCTGGCGGTAAAGGACGAAGGCAAGGGGATCTCCGCGGAATATCTGGAAAAGATCTTTGAGAAATATGTTCAGGTCGACGGCAAGGAAGCGAATCGGGGGAGGGGGCTGGG
>JBAZXJ010000011.1:0-14035 GCA_041659865.1 Candidatus Margulisiibacteriota bacterium
GCCCCTTTAAATATGTTGAAGAGCCTTCTCCCGCGGTCATTCAATTTTTATGGGACCGATATCATCTTTCCTATATTCAAAATGACCGGTCAGGACAGGATGGAGCATAGCCAGTTCATGGATAAATATCACACCTTCCAAGCTCAACAGCAGAACCCTTTTGGCAAAAGCAGTCTGGTCGGTGGGGTTTTTTACGGCAATGCTGTCTATCCGGAATATGATGTATATAACCCTAAGTTTTTCGCTGAGCGGCACTTTGATTTTATTTCCCTTTGCATGGCCTTGCATCATTTCACCTCAGGGAACGAACCGCATCCTCTTCAAGCTCTGACCTCCAGACAGTTGATCGATGAAAGCGGTTATCTGTTCCAGGGGAAAAGTTCTCTGTCTGATACCCAGCGTTCGATCATTGACCGCTTGTTGGGCAAGCTCAATGAAGGAGGCTGTCTGTTCCTGAATTTATTTCCTTCCCGGGTCGATCAGTTCTATTTGATACAACGCCGGCAGGAGAACATTTTCCGTATCCACGCCAGGACGCCGATCTATTTTGATAATGGACGAGAGACTTTCCGCCCGTCCTTGAATTGGGGCTTTGTTGAAGGCAGACGTCTTGAAGAGCGCGGACATGAGGGGATACGCTCCTATTACAACCTTACCCCAAAACAAAAAGAGCAGCTGCAGCTTATGTTCGATAGAGCGGATAATTTATTGATCAGACATCAGGAGTGGAATTACGATCACGGCCCGTCGCTTTATGAATTGCAGAAAAATATTCAGAACAGATTATCGGTGCCGGATATATTCTGCCGATATATTAATAGAGCGCCGGTTTCTACCTGGAACGAACGCGATCAGGATCTGGCCAAACAGTTGTTGGCGGATGTTGAAGAGTGGGAGAGGGCTTATGAGCGGGCCAAGCGATAGGCGTAGTGAAATAATTCAAAAACTAATACGATAATATTATATAATACCTGAAAAGACAGAATAATTATGATCATACAGAGAAAGATCCTTGCAGTTAAAGAACATAAACCGCGGTTGGCATCACAGCCGCAGGATGCTTCTCTTCTGCAGTTAATCAATAAAGAACTTTTAGCGATTAACTATGACCTGCCTGAAATTGTCTTAATATCTGAATTAGGGGGAGGATTCTCTATCCCTAAACCATTGCTGATCAAGACTAAAAGCGGCGATATCATTCTCAAAGAGATCAGAGTGGGCACAGAGCAGGATATGAACGATCTGCTGAACTGCATAACGGCTCTTGAGTATTATGACCTGCCCATAGCCAAGATCATCCAGGCCCGGGACGGGAAGAGGTTCTTTACGATAGCCCAGAAGAAATATTGGCTGGAAGAAATGGCGACAGGTAACCACATCTCGAGACTGGAAGCGAATAAAATGCAGGTCCGGGAAGTTGGCAGTTATCTGGCGAAAGCACATACGATAATGGAAAATATAGAGTTCAAGAGAACAGGCCGATCTGCCAGGAACCTGATGCGCCTGGTCGAGACATATGCCGGCCGGTTCAATTCAGATAACAATACCCAGGGGCCAGAAGCCAGGCAGATATTGGCAAATGAGAAGACCTTCGTCCTGTCACAGCTGCAGTTGTTCAGAAAAAATTTCGGGGATGATCAGTATAACGCCTTACACAGCTCGCCGGTCTTTTACGACCTGAATTTTGATAATATGCTTTTTGACCAGGAAGGCAAGATAGCCAGCGTATTCGATCTTGAACGGCTGTGTTCACTGCCCCGGATAATGGAGTTCCGTGCTCCGATCATGAATGCCGGCCCTGGCAAGCCGTTCATATATGATTTTGACCTATTAAAGGAATTGGTCCATTCCTACGCCAAAGAAGTATCTCCGCCTTTGAGCAAGAAAGAATTGTGCCTGATCCCCGAAGTATTCCGTCAGGCCTTTCTTTATCTTTTCTATCATTATACCAAAAACGAATTCGGCGACCTGAACGCTAAGGGTCCTCAAGAAAATTTCCAAAGGTTCATTGAGTATTTTCATCAATTCGTAAATGACCTGGACAAGGGGAGATTTGCCGACGAGATCGTCAGACCTTTGCAACCAGTGGGAGAAGGCCTGCTCGCGAAGATAAGCCGGTGGTTATTTCCGTGAATTGATCAGGCCGAATAAGACTACATAAGCGCTATTTACCCCCGGCGGCTTTTAAGACCTTGCTGACCGCGGCCTTATCCTGTTCATCTAATCGAAAGGTACACTGCAAGGCGGTCTTTCCCTCATCATTGACAGCATTCACGTCCGCCCCGTTCTGTAAAAGCAACCTAACCATCTCTGTCCGGCCATAACTGGCCGCCATCATCAGGGCGGTCCAGCCATGATCGCGCTTGAGATTGACCTGGGCCCCGCGCGCCAGGAGGAGTTGGACCAGGTCCAGGCAATTGTTCTTGGCGGCCTCGATCAATAAAGTTTGCTCATATTCAAAGCGCTGATCGATATTCACCCCTTTATCCAGCAAGATCCTGGCGATCTCCGCGCTGCCTTGCGGCGCTCGCTTTGAGGTATAAGCACAATAATAAAAGGCCGTATTGTTATTTCCATCCAGGGCATTGATCTCCGCGCCCAGGGCGATCAAGCGTTCGGTCAGAGCGACGTCATTGTTCTTAACCGCGTTCATCAAGGGAGTAATGTTGTCTCCCCCTGGCAAATTAACATCCGCGCCATTAGCGAGCAGATAGTCGATCATTTCTTTATGCCCATCCGCGGTGGCGAGGACCAGCGCGGTCTCATGGTCTTCGATCCTGGCGTTTACTTTTGCTCCCTTGGCGATAAGTATTTTGACCATTGGCAGATCGTTGCCGCCGACCGCGTCCATCAGAGGAGTGTAAAAATTACCGTTCAGATTAACGTCAGCGCCGTTGTCGATCAGGAATTGCTTGATAGCTATCGGGCAGTCGATGCGGATGGCGACCTGCAGGGCAGGCATACAGAAATAGGATTGGAAACTGGCCCGAGAATTGATATCCGCCCCGTGCTTGTAAAGCAGACGCATCATAGGAAGGTTCTTTTTATAGACCGCCAGGATGAACATAGGGTTGCCCATATGGTCCGTGGTCTTGGCGCTTACGCCTTTCTTCAGCAAGGCTTCGGCCTTGGCCAGGTTATTACCCATCACTGCTTTATCCAGCTCCTGGGCCGGCCCGGCCACAGCATAACTAGACAGCATTATTAGCAGAGAGAACATGACAGTGAGCAGCAGGCTATTACGCAGAAAGATCTTCATGAGGACAGCTCCTTTTAATGAACTGGTAAAAGCTTAGCGAAAAGATGGGGAATAGGGAAGTGGGCGGCTATTTTTTTGAATTGATCAGTCCGGAGAGCATACTGCCCGCCTATTCCCAATTTCCTATACACTATTTCCTGCCAAAATATGCTGCGCATATTTTGGCTGGGGGACAAGGACTCGAACCTCGATACACAGAATCAGAATCTGCGGTCCTACCATTAGACGATCCCCCAGCGATAGAGGAGAAAAAAGAGGGCAGGTCTTCACCTGCCCCCATAGTTTAGCTGGAAAATATCCTGCTGGCAATCAGACCGCGGTAACAGATCCGGCGAGCAGATCGACATGATAAGTATAATTGCCAAAGGTCAAAGTGGCAGTGGTTGTACCGTTGAAGGTCATGGTTCCCGAATATATGGTCGAGCCGTTCTGCTTAACGGCAAAAGACATCGTCCCGGTCGGCAGGTCCCCGCCGCTCATGGTCAAATTGTTGCTGGTAAATTCAACAGTGGAAGAAACCCCGTTATAATCAACAAGTGTGGACATCGCTCCGGTAAAAGTGATCGTTCCACCCGCCATACCGCTCCAGGTCAAAGGTGCTGAAGCCGAACCCATGGTCATGGTATAGGTAAGGCCGCCAGTAGCATAAGCATACGAACCATACATCGTTACCTTATCCAGCGGAGAGGGACTGCTTGCCGGGACCGAGGAGCCAGTGGCATACAGTCCGATATAATAGTTAGAGTCAAAGGTAACACCGGAAACAGAATAGTTAAAAACGTAACTCCAAAGC
Organism: Candidatus Margulisiibacteriota bacterium; assembly: GCA_041659865.1. Classification (GTDB taxonomy): domain Bacteria; phylum Margulisbacteria; class JBAZXJ01; order JBAZXJ01; family JBAZXJ01; genus JBAZXJ01. The sequence continues at coordinate 4,053 of JBAZXJ010000011.1, forward strand.
CCGGTCGCGTTATCGTAGGTATAATGGGTATTGGTATTAGGGTTTAACTTGGCGGGAGGTGCAGACCTGAAACTATAGGCGAGGCTGCACATGGAGTGGGACATTTGGGCGGCCTGGCCGCTATAGGTAGCCGCTGATGCTGCTGTGAGCGACGTCCCGCCCCCTCCACCTCCGCCAGAGCTGCTGGAAGTACTGCCGCAGCCGGTAAGGGAGAGCACGACCAGGACAAGAAATGAATACCAGAGAACCTTCTTCATATATCCTCCTTCTATTAATTACTTATATGATAATCTGAAATAGGATTATGTCAATCGCGGGGGCGTATGGTAAAATATTGACAGATAGAGATGTTGTGAAAGTACACAGCGCATCTGTCATTGCGAGCAAAGCGAAGCAATCTACTTAACGAGATTGCCACGTCGCCCCGATGCGGGACTCCTCGCAATGACGGGTGTTAGTCCATAATAGAAACGAAGGAGAAATAATCCATGTTCACCGGGATCTTATTATTGATCATCTTCCTCGCTTTAGCCTTCCTGATGTACCTTGGCAAGATCCCCGCTTTATTAGCACTGCCGGTACTGGCTATCTTGTTAGCTTTTGTCGCCGGGGTGCCTTTTTATCTACAGCAGGCTGGGGTTGAAGGCAGTCTCCTGGCTAAACTGCGTTATGCTTTTTCCGAAGCTTTTAAACTTTCCTTTATAACTGTTGTCAGTGACGGAGTACCGCGTTTACAGATGGCGATCTTTACCGTGATCCTGGGCGGGATCTTCGGGCAGCTGCTCAAGATAACCGGTGTCGGCGAGGCCTTGGTGCGTAAAGCCGCGGAACTGGCCGGGGATAATCCCTTAAGCTTGTGCCTGATCATGACCCTGGTCGTGAGTTTTTTGTTCACCACCTTAAGCGGCCTGGGTTCGGTCATTTTGGTCGCGAACATTTTTTTTCCATTACTACTGTCCGTGGGAATCCCTCCGTTATTAACCGGCTGTATATTTCTGATCGGCTTTTCGCTGGGCGGTGTTTTTAATATCGTGAATTGGGCGCTATATATAGACGTACTAGGAATGCAGCAAGCGGAGGTCATGCGCTACGCGATCCCGTTCGGCGGCCTATTTCTGTTGTTACTGATCGCCTTTATCGTGATCGAGTTCAAGAGGGCAAAACTGCCCGTGCCTTTAATGTCCTTGCTTAAGATCGTCGGCGGTATGGCTTTGATCGGCGGCCTATTGGCCTGGCTGAAAATAGGCAATGTGCTTTCGGCTGATACCTATCTCATTTTGAAAAATATTTACAAGATATCGATCTTTACCTTTCTTTTTCTGCCCCTCTTTGGAAAAAGATTTTTCTGGGTGCCAATGCTGGCGCCGTTCCTGCCGATAAGTCTGGTGCTAATTCTGAACTGGGCGATCATTCCGTCATTTCTGATCGGGATCATATATTTGTTCATCACAACTCTGAACTTAAAACAAGCTGATGCTTTCGGCACAGGTTCAAAGATGGTCGTGCAGTCCGCGATCGAAGGGATCCAGGGCGTGACCCCGGCGATCGCCATCATGTTGGGCATTGGTATGGTCTTGATCTCGGTCAACCAGGAACCGGTCAAACAATGTTTAACTCCTCTGTTGAGCGCGGTGCTCCCGTCAAGCCCTCTTGGCTACGTGATCTTCTTTACCGTGATGGCTCCGCTTGCACTGTATCGTGGTCCGTTGAATTTGTGGGGTATGGGCAGTGGCCTGATGGGGCTGATCAAGCAGACCGCTTTATTAGGCAACGTGCCGATCATGGCGGCCTTCATGGCGACCGGCCAGATCCAGGGCGTTTGTGATCCGACCAATACGCATAATGTCTGGATCGCGAACCAGCTCAAGATCGACCTTAACGCAATATTGACCAAGACCTTGCCCTATATATGGGTAATAACTTTACTTGGCTTAATACTGGGAGTTTATGTCAGCTAAGATCAGAATAGGCATAGATGTCGGCGGGACCTTTACCCATGCGGTAGCATTGTCTGCCGACAAGTATGAACTATTAGCCCAATCCAAAGTGCCCACTACCCATACTGCTAAAGAAGGCGTAGCGGCCGGAATAATCCAATCATTAAAAGAAATAATGGTGACGGCAAATATCCAGCCGGAGCAAGTGACCAGGATCGCCCATTCTACGACCCAGGCAACTAATGCACTTCTTGAAGGGGACGTTTGCCAGGTAGGGATACTGGCGGTTGGCGGCGGGCTCGAAGGCAGAAGAGTACGCAGTGAGACCGAGATCGATCCTATTGAATTAGCTCCCGGTAAATTTCTGAAAATAGTTCACGAATATATTGATCAGCCGGAAGGAAAAGAACTGGCGCGAGAGATCATTGTCTCTGCGATAAAAGCATTGCAGGGAAAAGGAGCCGAAGCGATCGTGGCGGCGACCGCATTTAGCGTGGATGATCCAAAGATCGAAAAGCAGATCGTGGATACAGCGATCGAATTAGGCTTGCCGGCAACTGCTACGCATGACGTTTCGAAGCTTTATGGACTCCGCGCGCGAACCAGGACGGCGGCGATCAACGCGGCGATACTGCCCAGGATGATCTACACGGCAGTGATGACTGAAAAGGCCGCGCGCTTGATGAACATCACCGCTCCGTTAGTTGTGATGCGTTCCGACGGTGGGGCGATGAGCATCGATGAAATGAAAAAACGTCCGATCCTGACCTTGCTTTCGGGACCGGCAGCCGGGGTGGCGGCGGCGATCATGGCCGCGAAGATATCGGATGGGATCTTTCTGGAGGTTGGGGGAACTTCTACTGATATATCGTGCATCGTGAACGGACATCCTTCGGTAAAGATGGCCCAGATCGGCGCTCACCGCATCTTTTTGGATACGCTGGACGTGCGTACGGTCGGGGTGGCTGGAGGCTCCCTGCCCAGGATCAGGAACAAGCAGATCGAAGGGGTGGGGCCGCGCAGCGCTCATATCGCTGGTTTTAAATACAGTGCCTTTCCCGGTCAGGCTGAAATATCTGCGGATGCCGAGCTTACCCTGGCCAGCCTGGCCGAGGATGGCAGTTGTTATCCGGTTTTCAAAGACAAGCATAGCGATCAAGCATGGAGCATAACTACGACCTGTGCTGCCAATCAGCTTAACTTGATCCCTGAAGGGGATTACGCGCAAGGCAATAAAGCGGTGATCGAACATTCTCTGCAAAAGTTAGCGGAAGCTGTCGGCAAAGGTTCGGCAGATGCGATCGCTGAAGAGATCATGGCTAAGGGTTCGTTACCGATCAGAAAAGTGATCGATGACCTGGTGCTGGAACATAAGCTTCGGAAGGAAGATATCACTCTGATAGGTGGCGGTGGTGGTGCTAGCGTTTGGATAAATTACTTGTCAAAGAAAATGGGCGTCAAGGCTGATCTGGTGGATAACGCCTCAGTGATCTCAGCGATCGGCGCGGCTATGGCCTTATTGCAAGAAACCGTGGAAAGAACTTTGATCGATCCCAAGCCAGAAGACTTTAGCGCGATCCGCCAGCAGGCCGAAGCGGCTTTACTGAACGCTGGCGCCGTGGCGGAATCGATCGAAGTGCGTGTTGAAGTGGACATGGAGCACGGGATATTGCGCGCGGTAGCTGTCGGCTCTCATCATATATCTTTGTCGGAGGAATTGCTTTCAGAAGAAGATCTGAAAACTCGCGCGGCTGCTTTGCTGAAAACGCCAGCTAACGAAGTTACGCTCGTCGCAAGAACGCAGAACTTCGTGGTGTTTCAGTGTAAAAGAACGCTAAAGAAGTTCTTGGGATTGGTCAAAGAAGAACATTCCCCCTGGACGATCCTTGATATCAGAGGGCGCAACAGAGTGAGCGCTTCCAACGGCGAGATCATCACGACCACGGCAGACAAACTGCTTGTTGCGTTGAACGCGTTAGTAGATAAACATAGCAAGTTCGGTGACGCCGGGAAAATATTGCCCTCGGCTTTTATCGTTACAAGAAATAAAGTGGTTGACCTCTCCGGCCTGATCTCCAGCGAACAGATGAGCGCGATCTGCGAAGAAGAGCTCAAGCGTTTGGGGGCAGAGGAGACAGTGGTGGTGGCGGTGAAGATTGGGTAGGGCTCCGTGCCCCCTAAATCCCCCTAAAGGGGGACTTAGGTAATACATAACAAAACAGGACGAAATTAATTGATCAGAGTCCAGTTGAAATTAACTGTTCCATTAGTGGTTTTAGCCTGGATCCGGTAGCCATTAGTCTGGAAAACAACTCCGTCCCCGCTCGCATCACTACTGGAAACAACGTTGCACCAGCCAGCTCTAGCCATTACAAGCGCTACGCCTTGAGCTCCAGAGGTCGTGTCCCACCAGGAACACATATATAGCCCGCCTACCTGAGCGTCCATCAGAGAAAGATCCTGCCAAGTAGTGGTCAGGGCAGGGATGTTGCCGGACTTGATGGCACTATTAGAAAGCTTGAGGTTGCCTTTCACTTCCAGCTTTTCAGTCGGGCTAGTTGTTCCAACGCCAACGTAACCGTTGCGTTGGGAAAGTCCGTTATGCCAGGAATTGTTATATTTGTCATATATTTGCCAGCTGCCATCATTAAAAGTGTTCAAGGCCAAGTTGGTAGTAACATTACTATGACTTATATATATTGCAGTTTGGCTTGCTTCACCAGTGGAACTGTTGTTAACATTGATATGCAGTTTGGCTGCGGAGCCTGTTGAACCGATACCGACGTTTCCGTCATCAGAGATCGACATCCTCTCCAGAGGGCTGCCGGAACCTAAATTCGAAGTAAAAAATCCCAGAGCGGCTGAATAGTTCCCGCCATCCCCTCTTTTTATAGCGCCAATTTTTGCGCCTACCGATCCGCTGTCCGTACGTTGGCCAAAGAAAATATTGGCATACTCTGTGTTGCTAAAACCGTTTTGAGCTCCGTAGATCGCCAGAGAGGTATTGGTCCCATTGGTCACCAGGCCGTCGTTAAGCTGCAGCTTCGCATTGGGAGTATTGGTTCCAACGCCGACGTTACCGTTCGCAGAAACACAAAGGGCAGGAACCAAGGTCGTGCCTTCTGCCTGCTTGGTTTCTATCAATAATGCATTAGAGGCAGAGTTTACGATATGCAGTTTGGCAGTGGGTATCTTTATTCCTACCCCAACCCGGCCAGTGTTCGCGAACCTGACCGATTCGGTTGCTACTGTATTTGGAGGCAAACCGCTGGCGGTCCAGAAACCCATCCCCTGGTTAGTGCCATAGGCAGTGGAGTAAACCCCAAGGCCGACCCCTGAATACTGGAATAAGCCGTAACCCATACCGGCCGTTGGGGTCGGAGTTGCCTCCCCCAGTTGGATAAAACCGGTATCAAAGCGCGATACCGGATTCGTAGTGCCTATACCAACATAACCATTTGCTGAAACGAAAATAGCCGAACCGCCGTCGGGCTTGCTTAAGCCGCCGGCCTGTAAAGCGTAGCCGACACTATTTATCTTAGTTCTAGGCATGAGATCTTCGGTGCCTACAGTAACTTGTAAGTAAGCGTTGTTGCTTACAAAGAGACTGGGACTTATCGTATTAACACTGCCTAGTTCAACGCTATATATTCCTTGATTAACTTCCACATTACGGCCAAGCTCCTGCCAAAGAAGATTTCCCGCGGTCGGATCTGAATATATCCTGAAATCCATCTGCAAGCTCGAATTGACAAGTGCGCCGTTCTGCAAAAGCCTTCCGGAATAAGTTAATTGGTTTGGCACAGCAATAGCTGCCGAGGCCAGGATGACAACAGACAACATACCCAAAGCTAATTTTCTCATAAAAGTCCTCCTGAAATTATTATCGATCATATAAATAGTAACATTTTCAAAGAAAAAACAAAACAATAGATAATGATCTGGCCGTCGCGCGGCGTATTCTTTTATTCCTGTATTCCGGTATTCTCGCATAAATAATCCCTCACAATCCTGCCAAGATGTGTTATTATTAGGAGATGACAAGCATCCTGGACCTCGTTAAGCAAAAGCCCCTCACCATCATCATCAGCCTGCCCAAGAACGACCTCGACCTGGCCAAGGCTGCTTTCGAATGCGGTGCCGATGCTATCAAGGTCCATTGCAATGTGGAGCACAGGGCCAGCGGTACGCGCTTTGGCGGGTGGTCCGAAGAACGAGCGATCATCAAAAAGATCATCGCTGCGGTTAAGTGTCCGGTCGGCCTGATGCCCGGCGCAGGCACGACGCTAACTTCCGCGGAATTGCTCGCAGCAGAACAAGAGGGGATCTCTTTTGTTGATATTTACGATCACGATATGCCGGACTGGATGTGGCGAACCAAGCTTGAGAAGATGGTCGCGGCCGGCCACGATTTCAGCAAGGAAAGTATTCTGGCCATGGCGCAAAAAGGTGCCGACCTGATCGAGGCCTCGATAATTGATCCGGCCAGATACGGCGAGCCGTTACAGGAAGAAGATATTGCTAATTATCAAAAGATAGTGCAATTATCAGGCCGGCCGATCTTCGTGCCGACCCAAAAGAAGATACAACCGGAGGAACTGGCGCGTTTGAAGAAAGCAGGCGTTAAGGGTGTTCTCCTTGGCGCTATCGTTCTTGGTAACAGCGTAAATACATTTAAGGAAAGGATCCCAGCTTTTGTCAAAAAAACTAAATAAAGTAATAGGGTTTATCCCCCAGGATGATAGGCCAATATCCTTCTCCCAGCCCGCTATGCTGGCCCAGATGGCCGGCTATACTTTACTTACTCCTCCGGCAACTTCGATGGGGCATAAATTTACGCCCGGTAACCCGGATAAACTGGCGCTATGGCTTAGCGCGAATTTTCATAAAGCTGACGGCTGGGTCATTGCCCTGGATATGCTGCTCTATGGCGGACTGGTCGCTTCCCGTGAACTTGGCGAACCAGACAACAAGATCGTCAAAAGACTGGAGATCTTAAAACAGTTAAAAAAAGCATCTCCGGATATTTTTGTATCCGCTTTCCAATCGATCCGCAGGCTGTCGATCACCGTGCAAAAAAGCGAAGACTTGAAAAAATGGCAGGAACAGCATGAGCAGGCTGGTCAGGACAAGAACCGCCAGCGCAATCATAAAATAAATATGGCCTGCTTGAAAGAAGTGGAAAAAGGCAATTTGGACCTGTTGTTGCTGCTCCAGGAAGATGCCCGGCCCAAAGGTCCGCAGATCAAGGAGCATAAAGTCTTGCTGACCATCATCAAAGAAAAGAAGCTCGGCAAAAAGTGCCTGGTCACCACGGGTTGCGACGAAGGGGCTGCTGTCCTCCTGGCCAGGATGATCTGTGCCCAGACGAAAAAAAAGACGACAGTGAACGTGATCTATTCTGACGAAGAGGGTGCCCAGCGTATAGCTCTCTATGAAGATCGCAGTATCGAAGAAAGTGTCCTGGGCCAGATCAATGCGGTTGGTGCTGAAGTGGTCAGCAGTCCCAGGCAAGCTGATTTTATTCTAATGGTCTGGTGTCCGGACCGTGAAGGCCGGGACCTGGTGTTTGAACATCCGGTCCAGGAGAATATCCAGGAAATAGGCATCTTTGCCAAAGAGGTCAGCAAGTATCTTGGGCAGAAGAAAAAAGTGGTCATCGCTGATGTATCTTATGCGAACGGAGCCGATCCGGAAATGACCAAAGTCCTGATGGAAAAAATAAAAGTTGCTGATCTGCAGGGTTATGCTGCGCTAAATACCGCAGCAAATACTGTCGGTTATGCCCTGGCCCAAGGCTTACTTGCTCTGGACAACAAGAATTTCCTCTTTCTGAGATTTTTGGAAGACTTTGTTTTCCAGACTTCGGTCAGAGGGCAGTTAAATAAATATATCCGCACCGAATTAGGCGGAGATATCTGGAACTTAAAGCCAAGACATGTCAGACTGGCCGAAGCATATTTAGAACAGAAGATGCCTAGACGCAAACTGAAATATTTTCTGCCCTGGCAGAGGACTTTTGAGATCGGTATCCAGGGCAATGTGCAATGAGCGAGTATGATGTACTGGTCTGTGGGGGAGGTGTCTCTGGCTGCTGTGCCGCTTTGGCCTCGGCCCGTAACGGCGCCAGAACTCTGCTCGTCGAAGAGACCAGCCAGCTTGGCGGGGCGATAACCCAGAACCTGGTCTATCCAATGATGACCTTTCATTCCTCCCCCTTGGAGCAGGTCATAAAAGGTATCCCCGAAGAATTGATCGGGAAACTGGTCAAGCATAACGGAAGCGTTGGGCATATTTCTGATCCCTTGGGCTGTGCGGCCACGATGACCCCGGTGGACACTTTCTCCTTCAAAAAATGTATCACCGAAGAACTTAAAACTGCCAAGGTTGATATTGTATTCAACAGCAGGGTAATTGCGCTGCAAAAAGATGGAGTTAAGCTCAAAGGAGCTACTATCGATAATGGGATCAATAAAAAAGAGCTCAAGGTCAAGACCATTATTGATGCTACCGGTGACGCTGATATCGCTGTCCTGGCCGGAGTCCCTTTTATTCTAGGACGGGAAGCAGATCATAAGACCCAGCCGCTGACCCTGATCTTTCAAATGGAAGGGATAGAGTCAGCCGCGGTGCGTGAATATATACGGCACAATCCCGATGAATTCGTTCTGAGCAACGAAGCGAGAAAGAATCTGTACAATATTCCGCTGCTGGCTGTTTCCGGATTTTTTTCCAAGGTCAAAGAAGCCCAAAAAAAAGAAGGGATAATTTTATTCCGCGACCGTGTCCTGTACTTTGACCTGATGCAAAAAGGCGAGATCGCGGTCAATATGACCAGGGTCAGCGGTTTTGATCCCTGCAGTGCTGACGAGCTTTTGCACGCCAAAGCCGAAGGTGAAAAACAGGTCAGAGAGTGCGTGTATTTTATGCAGAACTATTTGCCAGGCTTTACGAATGCCAGGCTCCTGCGCATGGCGCCCAAGATCGGTATCCGTGAAAGCCGTCATATCATCGGCCATGCTACGCTGACCAGGCAGGACGTTCTGACCGGAAGCAAATATGAGGACGGCATAGCCTGCGGAGCCTTTCCGATCGATATCCATTCGCCGGACGGCGCCGAACTGCAGATGCAGAAAATGGCTCCTGGTACATCCTATAATATTCCCTATCGCTGTCTGTTGCCTCAGGAGGTGAAGTCTCTGTTGGTCACCGGCCGAGCCATTTCAGCCACACATGAAGCCAGCGCCTCAGCCCGCCTTTCGCCGACCTGTCTGGCTCTGGGCCAGGCCGCCGGAACAGCAGCCGCGCTGGCAGCCAAGATAAATATAGATGTTTCAGCTTTGGACCCGGAACTTCTGCGCAAGACCCTGGCGGAGCAGGGCGCGGTGGTATAACCCACACCCTTCCGTCATTGCGAGGAGGCATCCGACGTGGCAATCTCTATGAGGGCTAACGTCCCGTTTCGGCCACTGTGCCTGTCGAAGTGCTCGCCGTTCCCTCAAGAAAAAAATGAAATTCTCCCAACATACCCCCGATAAACTCTTTGGTCAGATAAAATAACAAGGAGAGTTTAATAATGCACAAGAAGATAATCGCGGAAAAAGCGATCGTTGCCAGAAGGACCATCTTGACTTCCGTTGAGGTGAAACAGGCCCTTGATCAAAGCATGTTGGAGATCGATCGCATAGCCAGGGATTACGACCTGAGACTGCACAGTCCGGCAGTTTTGATCAGAGCTATCCTGCAAAACCTTGACCTGGATGACGAACATTTATCAGCATTTATTACCGACCAGAACCACGGATTGGCCCACGCCATCAAAGTGGCAGAAACCGCCCTGGCCCTGCATACAAATGCTAAGCAAAACCCTAAAGAATGGAATGATACGATCTTTCTAGCTGCCCTGATCCACGACCTGCACCACCCGGAGATCAAAGGCTTGAGCAGTGAAGACCATCATCAGGCCGGCTATACATATGCCAAGCTGATCCTGCCAAATCTGATCTGCCGCGGTGACCGAAAGATCATCTTTACTGATATCCTTGC
>JBAZXJ010000012.1:0-14006 GCA_041659865.1 Candidatus Margulisiibacteriota bacterium
CTATTCAACGAACGACGAGAAAACAGGGATCGGTCTTTATAAATATGATCGTAAGGCAAAAAAGAATTACTTTTTTATCAAGAACAGATCCCAGGTATTCACTATGTTCACCAACATTGACCGTGAAGACCTGAAGAATCCGTTAGTATTACATACCCTTACAGCCTTGTATGAGCAGGCAAAAGATATTGAAGAGACCCAATCCGGATTCGAACAGTGTCTCGACCGGATAGCAGGCAATTAATCAGCTCTTTGCTTCTGTTCTCTCTTGTGCTAATATACCCTTTCTAATTTGAAGCTGGAGGAAGACAAGATGAAACGTACCTTACAACGCAACCAAAGTAAAAGAAAGAAAACCCATGGCTTTTTGGTCCGGATGTCGACCAAGAACGGCCGCAAGGTGATCAATGCCCGCAGGGCAAAAGGCCGGGCCCAACTAGCCGTTTGATGACTTTAAAGAAGAAAGGTGACTTTGACCAGGTTTTCGATAACGGGGAAAAAGCAGTAAGCAGGTATTTCGTACTATATATCCTAAATAACACTACAAAAACAGCAGCAGGATTCATAGCCAGTAAAAAGATCGGCAACGCGGTTAAGCGCAACAGAGCCAAGAGATTGCTCCGCCAGTCCTTTCGAAATATCACCCCGGGATTGACCAAACCGCTTACTGCCGTTTTTATCGCCAGGGGCAACATCCTGAAGGTAAAGCAGCAGATAGTTGACGCCGAACTGAAAAAAATATTGCTAAAAACAGCAAGCCAAATATGAAAGACCTATTATTAAAACTTATCTCGCTGTACCAGAAATATATTTCTATCCTATTACCGCGAAGCTGCCGGTTCGAACCGAGCTGTTCGGAATATACCAGGCAGGCGGTCGCCAAGTATGGCGCCTTAAGCGGCCTGCATAAAGGCCTGTTGCGCCTTTCCCGCTGTCACCCCTGGGGCGTCGGCGGTTTTGATCCTTTGCAATGAATCTGGAGAAAAAATGACCAAGAAAAAAGAAGTGATCAAAGCAGAAGTTGTCACGGATAAACCGGTTGAAAAGAACCGCTGGCAGTCGATCATTAGGCTGACCTTGTTATTTTTGATCATCAATACCGTCTTCATGATCTTCTTTAAACCTCCAGTACCGGTCAAGGAAACAGTTGACCGCGATCAGGAAGTCCATCAAAGCTATTTAAAACCTGCTGACCTCGACCAGAAAACACTGCAGGCAGTTAGCAACGGCCGCAAAAAGGAAAGCCTCAGCCTGATCAATGACCAGGTAGAATACCTCTTCAGCAGCGAAGGTGGCAAGCTGGTCAGTGTCAAGATGCTGGCCTATAAGGACAAGAGCGGCCAGCCTTTGGAACTGATCTCGACCAGTAACAAGACCGGCAACTATTTTTACCGGCTGAATTTCTCGCCTGAAGCTGAACCGGAACTTGATTCCGCGATATATAAGCTGGACCGTATTTCGGGAACGGAATTGAACTTTTCATATTTGACCAATGGCTTCTATCTGACCACTGCAGGTAATATTGCCCGCAGTGTCCTGCCCGAAGGCCTGCTCATCGAAAAAAGAATAAGCCTGTTACCAGATTATAAATACGCCCTGACCGTCAAGGTCAGCAATACCGGCAGCAAAGCAGCCTTGCTTAATCAGGCTAAACAGCAAGACCCAAAACAACTCCTGGAAGGTTCCCTGGAACTGGTCATAGGGCCCCAGCTGGAGAACAGCAGCAAAGAACTGACCGCTGAACACGGGTATCTGTCCAATGGCAACGTCAAAAAAGTCGGGCCGGGCATGATCAAGTCGCTTTTCTCAGGCGGTAAGGATCTGGAACCGGTCATTGAACGAGGTTACAAGGATACTCTATACCTCAGCTCTAAATACTTTGCCAATATCATATCGCCGAAGTTCCAGATAGCCGGTACAGCTTTTACCCAAAAACAGGAAGACCGTTCCTTGCTAATCCTGGCCGCCCCTGCTCTGCTCAACTCTGGCGATAAGCTGGAATTGCAGTTCGAAGGTTATTTTGGCCCTAAAGAATACCAAAGGATCAAAGACCTCGATCCCGCGCTGATCCAGCTTATGGGCTTATCCTCTTTCTTGGGCATTCCTTTCAGCCTCTGGGTTTTTCAACTATTGAAATTTATTTTCAGTTTTGTCGGTAATTATGGTCTAGCCATTATTATCCTGACCGTGTTGATCAAGATATTGTTCATTCCTCTAACCCACAAGAGCCTGGAATCAATGTCGAAAATGCAGAAATTGAAACCCGAGATGGACAAGCTCAAGGAAAAATATAAAGATAACGCCCAAAAACTTAACGAAGAGACCATGAAAATGTACCAGAAACACAAGGTAAATCCTTTCAGCGGTTGTTTGCCTTTGTTGGTCCAGTTACCGATCTTTTTTGCCCTCTTCTCTGTGTTGCAATATGCCATTGAGCTGCGCGGCCAGCCTTTTATTGTCCTGCCTTTCCAATTCCTTGGCCAACAGATGTGGATCACCGATCTATCGCTAAAAGATCCAACATATATCTTGCCGGTCCTGATGGGCATTTCGATGTTCATCCAGCAAAAAATGAGTACCGTCGACAGCAACGACCCTCAGGCCAAGATGATGTCCTGGATGTCGGTCATCTTTACTTTTATGTTCTTGAATTTTCCGTCAGGTCTGGTAATATACTGGCTAGTGAATAATTTGTTGTCGATCTGGCAGCAGTATTATGTGAATAAAAAACTGTAAGGCCCCCTAAATCCCCCTAAAGGGGGACTTCGAAAAAGAGAATAATAAGTAAAAGGAGAGAGAAATGTTTTGGAATAAGAAAGCAGAAGTAGCGGAAGAGCAGCAGAATATTTTGAAGGACCGTAAGGATGAGGCGATGGTGGAGAACGCGCCGTTGACCCAGGATGACGCGGAAGAAGCCAAAGCTTATCTTCAGGAGATACTCAATGCCATGGAATATATCACCTCTGTTGTGATCAGAGGGGTCAATAAGGAAGAGAATCAGATCAATCTGGAGATAACCGGGGACGAAGACCTGGGCAAGATCATCGGCAAGAACGGCGCGACTTTGGACGCTCTGCAATATCTGTCGACGATCATAACTTCACGCAAACTCAAGAAGAGGGTCAGAGTGATCGTGGATGCCAACATGTACCGCAAGCGCAAAGAAGAAAAGCTAGTCCAGGAAGTTACCAATTCCATTCAAAGCGTCCAGGCTACCGGCAAGGAGATCTCCATGGAAGCCATGAATCCGGCCGAAAGACGCCAGGTCCATCAAATGGTCGCTGAGCATCCTGATCTGGTCAGCTTAAGCGCCGGAGAAGCTCCTTTTCGCAGGGTCGTTATTTCTCTGAAAAAATAAGCGCAAAATGTCTCATCCGGACACCATAGCAGCGATCAGCACAGGTTTAGTTGAAAGCGCTATCGGTATCGTCCGTTTATCAGGGCCCAAGGCTTGGCAGATCTTTGCCAAGATAGCCAGACAAAAAAAGCGCCCCCCTGCCCGCTCGGTTAAATTCTGCAAGATCGTTGAGCCCCACACAAAAAAGACCCTTGATGATTGCCTGTTCGTGCATTTCCCCAAACCCAACTCATACACCGGCGAGGATGTGATCGAGATTTTCTGTCACGGCAGTCTGCCCGTACTCAATACCCTGCTGGATCTTTGCCTGCGAAACAACGCCCGGCTAGCCGAGCCTGGAGAATTCACCAAGCGTGCTTTTCTAAACGGCAAGCTAGACCTGGCCCAGGCCGAATCGGTACAGGAGCTGATCAGCGCGAAAACCAATATCGCTGCAGAAACAGCAGTTGAAGGGATCAATGGCGTCATCTCTTTGAAAATTCAGCAGGTCCGCCAAAAGCTGGTCGAGATACTTGCCCATCTGGAAGCAGCCTTGGATTTTCCGGATGAGATCGATTTTATTTCCGATAGCAAATTAAACAGAGATATCGACAAGATCCAGCAGGAGATCGGACAGATATTTAGTAACTCCCAAAGAAGCCGGATCTTCCAGCAGGGCGTAACGATCGCTATCGTAGGCAAACCCAATGTAGGCAAGTCAACCCTGCTTAACTGCTTTTTGGGCCAGGAAAGGGCCATTACCAGCCACCTGCCGGGCACGACCCGGGATACCATCGAGGAACTGATAGACCTCGACGGCATTCCCGCCAAGCTGATCGATACCGCCGGTTTGAGAAAAGCCAATGACGATATCGAGCATCAGGGCATTAAGCGCAGTGAGGAAAAGATCAGGCAGGCCGACCTGATACTTTGCGTTCTGGACATAGCAAAAGCGATCAGCCAAGAAGACAAGAAAATATTCCAACGTTTCCCTCACAATAAAGTGATCATTGCCGCTAACAAGTGCGACCTGCAAAAAAAACACACCCTAGCAACCCTGCCCTATCCATCAGCTACGATATCGGCAAAAACCGGCAGGGGTATAGCCAAGCTCGTGAAACTGCTCAAGACCGAGATCCTTAAGGGAATTCCTGCCAGAGCGGAGAGCATTGCCCTGACCAACACCCGCCAGCTCAAACAGCTGGAAAAGGCCGGACAGAGCCTGGACCATTTAATTGCTACCTTGAAGAAGAATATGCCTCTGGATTGCCTGGCGGTGGACCTGAAAGCAGCCATCGTGGCCTTAGGCCAGATCACAGGAGAGAATGTCTCACAGGAAGTGATCAATAATATTTTCGAGAAATTCTGCGTAGGAAAATAGGATGAACAAAGACCAAAAAGAACGTTATCACCGCCAGCTGCTCCTCAAAGATCTCGGCCCTGCGGGACAGAAAAAGCTGTTCAAGGCCAAAGTATTGGTCATCGGTGTCGGCGGGCTGGGTTCGCCCTGCGCTTTATATCTGGCTGCAGCCGGTGTAGGCACTATCGGGCTGGCTGACAGTGATGTCGTGCAACTTAGCAACCTCCAGCGCCAGATCCTGCATTTCACTACTGATCTGAACAAGCCCAAGGTCAAGTCGGCCAAGGCGAAGTTAAGCAAATTGAATCCAGATGTGAAGATCATCGCTCTTCAAACCAGGGTTACAGACAAAAACATTCCGGACATCATTAAAGAATTTGATTTTATAATCGATGCCACGGATAATTTTGTCTCCAAATTCCTGATCAATGATGCCTGTGTTAAAGCCAAAAAACCTTTCTCTCATGCCGGGATCTGGGAATGGAGCGGTCAGACCATGACCTGGCTGCCAGGACATACTTGTTATCGCTGTGTTTTCAGTCAGCCGCCCAAAAAGAAAATAGGCAAGGTCAATGCTGTGATCGGCGGGGCCCCGGGGATCATCGGGTCGATCCAGTCGTTGGAAGCGATCAAATATATATTAGGCGAAATGCCCTTGTTAACCGACCGCCTTTTCACGATCGATACGCGGAGCATGGAACCGAAGGTCATCTCTTTGAAAAGGAATCAGGGGTGTCCGGCGTGTGGGGAAAAGACCAGTCGTATGTAGCTAAGACCTCTCCCCTACCCCCTCTCCGCCTAGCCGAAGCGGCTGACAGAGAGGGGGCGATGGGTTTTGCAATCCTTCGTTATTTGAAATACGGATTACACTGATTTGCCCGCCGCCACAACTGCCTAACACAGAAAACAGGGTGGTGAATCCGTGTAATCCTCTTAAATCCGTGTAATCCGTGTTTCATAATACCCGAATACTGGCTACTGACTACTTTCAAAATAAACGATACAATAATAACATGTCCTTTAAATACTACATCTCCACCAAAGCCGACGGGAATATCGGCTTTAACACCAGCTCCAGCCACGACGAAGTGATCGCCAATCGGCAGAAGATCGCTGAAAAACACGGCTTTGGTTTAAATGACCTGGTGGTCATGCAGCAGGAACATACGGCCAATGTCAGGGTCGTGAGCAGAGCTGATGCCGGAAAGGGCTCATTAGCGCGTGAAACAGGCCTGGCTGAGACCGACGCCCTAGTCACTAAAGACAAGCGGCTGGTACTATTAGCTATGGGGGCGGACTGCCCCTTGATCGCTTTTCACGACCCAGCAAAAAAAGTTATCGCGATCACTCATTCCGGCTGGCGGGGTACCGCCGGGCATATTGCCCATAAGACCGTTGAGGTGATGAAAGAGAACTTTGGGTGTAACCCTGAAGATATTCTGGCCAGTATCGCGCCCTGCGCCGGAAAATGCTGTTATGAAATTGGGCTGGATCTGGTGGAAAAGTTCCATACGCAATGGACCATACATAAGCAGGCAAATAAATATTTTCTGGACCTGCCGGAAACCATTGCCGGACAACTGCACAACAGCGGCTTGCTGAAGAAGAATATCATTACTCCGGAAAGCTGTACCATCTGCGACAGCAACTTCTATTCTTACCGCCGGGAAAAAGCCCTAGCCGGCAGGTTCGGGCTTTTCGTCTGGTTAGAATAAGCCGTTGAATACCCAGCCCAGGAAAACCACTTGAGGGACTGTGATCAGCGGCATAAAGACCGCCGTCCGCCAGCCAACGTTGGACCAGAGCAGACCTATTTCCGTGTAGTCAGTAACTACGCCTGCCATCAAAAAGACGAATACGTTACCAAAAGCGCCAGTCTGTCTGTATAGCTCGAACGCCAAGGGCGCTGTACCTTCCGAACAGATCTCCATGACCGTGGCCACAGCTAAGGTCACGAACAGTCCTAAAATACTTGAGCCCATATAGGCTTTCATCCAGGCTTCGGGGATCAAGGCACCAGCGATACTGGAAAGCAATGTTCCCAGCAAGATCCACCACAACACCATATTAGCCAGGGAAATACTGCCCTCCCAGATCTTGCCAATAGCATTAATAGTTGGAGCCAGTCCGAACTTTACCGCTTTGGCGCGAGCTTTGATATCAGCCCTTATGGAAAAGTTATCATCCACATCAACGGTGTTAGGATTACTTTCTACCCACTTTTTCTTTTCCAGAAATAAAAAGATCCAGCCGGTAATGATCGCGATGATTATCGCCGACAGGATCAGGACAAAAGCCTTCCAGCCAAAAAAGCCGAACAACAAGATCGTTATCGCCATGTTGGCCCAGGGACTGGCCAGTAAGAAAGCAACCACCGCCGGTCCCGAAGCACCTTTTTTGTGCAGCTGGATGGCTAGCGCCAGGATACCATGACTACAAGCGGTCATCAGAAATCCGGTGAATACAGCAAAGATGATCGTACGCTTTTTTGACTGGGACAATATCTTAGAGATATATTCGCGTGGCACAAGCCACTCAATTATCCCGCCCAGGGCCAGTCCGATCAGGACCGGAAGTGCGATCTTTTGCAGATACATACCCAGTAGCATCTGTAATTTGCTCAGGAACGGAATATAGTATGCGGAAATATACAGAACACCGATCAGACAGGAGATCAGAACGATCTTGTTCTGGTAAAAAGGCTCACCCGGCGTACAAGAAGTACAGGCGACCGGCGCTTCGAGCTTGTTCTCGGCCAGATATTTGTTCATACAATGCGCACTGCAGAAATAAACGGTCTTGCCATCATGTTCGATCTTCAGTCCGGTCTTTTCATTGACCTGCATCCCGCAGATCGGATCGATGGCCATGGTTTAATGGACGACTTTCAGGACATCCCCTGTACGATAGAAGGCTCCAGCGGTCAGCCCTGCTGTAATAGCGGCCCCGTTATCTGCATATTCCGCTAAGCCTACAACTTGTAATTTACTGCTTGGCGCAGCAGTACCTATACCGACACTACTATTAATGACATACAAAGCGTCATTGCCCATCGCGATATTGGAAGCATTAGCGGTAAAGTATTGTCTACTAAGAATGTTGGTTTCGGCAGGGACCTGAATAACATTATCGATCACTGCGACATTGTAACCGTCAACTATCGTCCAGTTAAGTTCTCCAGCAGCACTGCCAGCACCAACTCTGATGTAAATAGACACATTGTCGCTCCAACCACCGTTGGACCTGGTTTGCACTTCCCTGATCACGTTATTGAACTGGCCGATGGTCGAATTTATGGCCGGAGTATAAATGCCCATACCGCAAAGGACCTTGATCTCTCCGACCTGACTCATGTCAGCACCATTAGAAAACAAACGAATAGTCGCTCCACCTACCCAGTATAAAGTACATAGTTTGATCCACTTTTCGCCAGTATAAGAGAGGTAGTAACTCCCTCCGATATTAGACCCTTTATACGTTATTAACCCGTTAACATGAAGTTTGGAAGCGGGATTAGTAATCCCGATACCGACATTCCCAGCAGTTGTTAATCTCATTAATTCCGTATCATTTGGCCGAAAAGTTATCTGTGGCCCTGTACCATTGGTGCCTATTTCTAGATTATTCTGCCTGGTCGTATCTGCCGGCCTGGTCGAGCCATAGTGCTGTACAAATGCCTTAAGAACGCTGTTTTCCTGCATATATAATCCGCTATAATCAGCAGTGCCAAGATGGTTGGTATTGATCAAAGCCCCAACTGTTGAGGCAGACTTTATATCCAATAATGATCCAGGGTTGGTCGTCCCGATGCCAATATTTCCTCCATTTTTTATCGTCAATAGAGGATTTGTGCTGTCATCCCAGATCTGAAAATCAGCGTTCGTGTCTTTGGCGAAGCCAACAGCACCAGTCCCTGTAGAGCCAAGGATCTTTATCCCGCGAGGCGCTGTACCGGAGGCATCAAGAACATCAAAGCGCGCCACTTCAAAGGTTCCTGTACTTCCAGGATAAGCACGAACCACGTTAAGCGTAGCTTGTGCCGCAGTAGTACCGATCCCGAGATTGCCATTTACATAGGCACCGGTACTCAGATTGAACTTGCTACCATCCCAGCTCAAAGCAGCAGTCGACCCTCCATTGTTATTCAAAAAACTGATAACTGGCATACCGACAACATTGTCATTTCCTTCCAACATAAGGGCTCCGCTACTGCCCTGATATCTGGCAATATGCAGAGGATAAATGGGGTTAGCCGTCCTGATCCCTACATTGCCATTTCTGGTCACGGTCACTGCCTGATATCCGCCAACGCTCAGGCCACCGGCCTGTAAGGCATAGCCGACGCTATTGATCTGGGTCCTAGGCGCCAGGGTTTCTGCGCCGATGATCACTTCCAGATAGGTATTCTCACTTAGAAACACGTTCGGGCTGACCTGGTCCAAGATCACGCTGTATATACCCTGGTTGACCGGCACTGTGATATTTGCAGTTGACCAAAGCAGATCTGTCGTTAATACCGAGGTTGGATCCTTGTAGATCTTAAAGGTCATGGTCAGCGTGGAATTAACCAGCGCTCCGTTCTGCAATAATCTCCCCGAATAGGTTAACTGATTAGGCACGGCTAGAGCAGCTGCGGATAGAATCGCCAAGATCATAATACTTAATAATTTTGTCCTCATGAGATCCTCCTGTAATATTTTTTTATCATACATATAATAACATACATGTCCAAGGGCGTAGCATACGTGATTTGACGTGCACAAGCCTACTCTATAATATACATTATTATTAATATTCCACAAAGGAGCCCTCTCATGCACAGCGATAAAGCCAAAAAAGGTATAGACCGCGCACCTCATAGATCACTATTTCACGCTATGGGTTATACCAAGGAAGAACAGCGCCGGCCGATGATCGGCATTGCCAACTCGGCCAATGAAATAATCCCTGGTCATATTCATCTGGACAAGCTGGTCGATGCTATCAAAGCAGGTATCTACATGGCCGGCGGAACGCCGATGGAATTCGGCGTGATCGGGGTCTGTGACGGGATCGCTATGGGACACGAAGGAATGAAGTATTCTCTAGCTACCCGTGAACTTATCGCGGATTCTATCGAATGCGTGGCCAAGGCCCAGGCTTTTGACGCTATCGTTATGGTCCCCAGCTGTGACAAGGTCGTTCCCGGCATGCTGATGGCCGCGGCCAGAGTGAATATCCCGACGATCGTGATCAGCGGCGGACCGATGCTGCCCGGTAATTATAAAGGGAAACGGATCGATCTGAAGACCATGTTCGAAGCGGTCGGCTCGGTAAATTCTGGTAAAATGTCCGTTAAAGAACTGGAAGAGATGGAGGTCTGCGCTCGCCCAGGAGCCGGCTCCTGCGCTGGTATGTTCACCGCTAATTCCATGAACTGCCTGACCGAAGTGATCGGCATGGCCCTGCCCGGCAACGGGACGATCCCTGCGGTGACCGGAAAACGCATCGAACTGGCCAAAGAGGCCGGGATCCAGATCATGGATCTATTGAAAAAGAATATCCGCCCTCTGGATATCATGACCGAGAACGCATTTATGAATGCCTTTACAGTAGATATGGCGCTGGGCTGTTCGACCAATACTGCTTTGCACTTACCTGCTATCGCCAACGAAGCCGGAGTGGAACTTACCATGCAGTTGATCAACGAAGTATCAGCCAAAACACCGCATATCTGCAGTCTCAGCCCTGGCGGCCTGCACTTTCTCGTCGACCTCAACGAAGCCGGCGGTATCCAGGCGGTCATGAATGAGCTGAATAAAAAGAAACTTCTACAGCTTAGCGCCAAAACAGTTACCGGAAAAACGGTCGGAGTTAATATCAAGGACCGCAAGGTTTTGGATTATGACGTGATCAAGCCGATCAATGCGCCTTATCACAAGATAGGCGGGCTCGCGGCTCTTTTCGGGAACATCGCCAAACGTGGTTCGGTCGTCAAACAATCCGCGGTCGACCCCAAGATGCTGAAACACATCGGACCGGCTAAGTGTTTTGACAGTGAGGAGGCTGCCTATACCGCGATCCGCGGTGGAAAGATCAAAAAAGGCGACGTGGTCGTGATCCGTTACGAGGGGCCTAAGGGTGGACCAGGGATGCGCGAGATGCTAGCGGTAACCGCGGTCATCGCCGGCATGGGGCTGGATAAAGATGTTGCACTGTTAACAGACGGCCGTTTTTCGGGTGCGACTCGCGGTGCTTCCATAGGCCATATCTCGCCGGAAGCGATGGAAGGTGGAGAGATCGGTCTGCTTAAGGACGGAGATATAATTGAAATAGACATTCCGAAAAAGAAATTGAACGTCAGGCTCTCCGAAGCGGAACTCAAGAAACGCCGCGCGGCCTGGATAGCACCAAAACCAAAGATCAAGACCGGGTATCTGGCGCGCTACGCCAAGCATGTTTCCTCGGCTGACAAAGGGGCGATACTCGACTAACACCTTGTATCCTCTTTGGATAATTCAAAAAGATAATACATTGTGTTCTGAAACAGAAACTATTACCAAGGAAATAATTTTGTTGAATTAAGATTAAGGCCCAGTTTCTGGTTATAGAACGATATACGTTTGTCCATAATTCTCTGAAGTAGCTGCTGGAAATAATCCTTTACGTCCAGCCTATCGACACTTATACCTAATTGATTATAAAGAGCAGATAGATCCCTGTTCATATCCTTTAAGACCTGATATTCTTTAATCGAAGCGTATCTTTCGGTCAACTCAAGATAGGCAGGATATTCTTTTGGGATGGCCCCTGCTTCCGCTAGTTGCAACAATTCCTTATGCGCTACCTCATGTACGATCATTACGACCAGAAATGGAACGTATAATTTACTATAACCTTTTTGACGATAAAAGGACGCATTCACAAATACTATGCTTTCACCAGGCAAATAATACCTATCTTTACAGAACCATGAATGTAAGCTCCATATATTTTTGCATTGATACCAGTACCGCATTTCGCGAACTCCTTACCGGTGATACTTCTAATATTTGGCGAAAAAACAATAGCGCTAACAATGCTCGTAATCCACTTATCGATCCCTTGATGTTTCATAACGGCCAGGAAATCAGGGAAGATGTCCCCTGTCCTTACAGCTGCTATCTCTCCTCTTTTGATCTTATCCATAGCCGCTCTCTGATCTGAGATCTCTAGCATCTGGCCTGGTGATAAGCCGAAATCAAAATGCTGCTCCAATTCCTGCCTCGATACTGGCACATCCATTTTTTGCAGATCACGTTTCAATATATTCTTGATCAAGATCACCTTATATTGCATGCCAAAAGCCTTTCCTCCTAGTATTTACTACCAATATTCTATCGGGACAGGTAATCAATTATTGCAATATTCTTTGCAGCATTGATATTAATGATCAGTATCATCGATATACCAGTATAATAAGCGGAACACATTGGTCAGTGAAGCGGAGATCAAGAAACTCGACTTGAATGGCCACGCCGAAGCCATGGCCAAACATAAGTCCCAGACTATCAAAAAAACCCTAGTTTGTCCTAGAAGATATCGTCGTCCATTAACCCTGATTTTCAATTATTTTTCAGGCCGACTGGTCCGTCAGCCCTTTATTTCCCGGATCTTCATTATTTATTTGAAATTTATTTCCAGCTCTTCCCGATAAGCCAAATAGAAATAATAGTTGGCAACAGAAAGGGATTTAGATGAACAGCAACAGAAAGATCGTTACCTTCAATGAGATCAACGACAGGGTTCTCAAATACAAGACAATTCTCGACCAGAAGGATGTAGCTCTCGAACGGCTAATGGGTTTTGTGACCCAGCTTTCCGCCGAGGATGAAAAAGAACTGGACTCGGCCGTACAGCTGACCTCCTACGGTGCGCCGGACGGCAGAAGGATCGAGCGCACGGAGGTCAATAAGCAGTTAAGGGAACATTTTGAACTGGAGCCTGGCGTGGCCCAGACCTATCTGAGAAATATTTTTGCTCACTTGACCCCTGCTGAAAAACTTGAGCTGCAGAACATGAAAGCGGTCAACTGCAGGATCCGTGATGAATTCGATCTGGCAATGACCAAAGGCAACAAGAAATCGATCGCCATAGCATCGAAAAATCTGTCCGATGCGACCATGGCCTTCTTCGGTTTCCTGCTGACCAAAAATATCCCCTTTATCCTTGAGGTCACTTCGGAGATCGGTATCAAGAATTACCTGCATACCTACAGCGGTGGGCTTGGCGTATTGATGGGCGACAAACACAAGGTCGCCACGGACATGGAAATACCCCTGATCACTTTTGCCATCCTGCCGGAGCATGGTTACGGTGCACAGAAAATAGATACCAGGAACTTTTCCCAGGTCTCCTTCCCTGATAAATGGGAGGCGACCAGAAGTCCTGCTTTGTTCCCTCTGGACGATGAGATAACGATCCCTTCCAATCCAGCTTTCGGAGACGGCAAACCTACCAAAGCAAAGGTTTTTGTTAATGGTCATGTAGGCAAGAGCGGATTTATCAATCCCGTCTTTTATTTCAGCACCTATCACTGCAAAGAGAATAATTACGAACAAAGACAGATCACGGAACAGCTCTATCCCTCTTTTTCCAGAAAGCTGGCCTCACAATATGGTTTGGCCCAACTGGTAATAAGCATGGTCGACTACTTCCATATTAAGCCTGCTATCTTTAACCTGAACGAAGGCCATGCTGCTATGCTCCCCATTATGATGATGAGGAAATATCTGGAAGAAAAAGGACTGGTCTTTGATCAGGAGAACGGGATAACGGAAGTAGCCAGAAAGAATAAAGACCTGCTGGTGGAAGCCCTAAATTGGGTTAAGGACCAGCTTGCTTTTGTCACCCATACCATCGACCGGTCAGCTTTTGACTGCTACAACGAGGTCCAGGTCAGGAATGTCCTCGATAACAGGGACCTCAATACCATCTTTGCAATGGTCAGCAAATATTTTCCGGAAAGAAAAGATTTCAACGGTTGGGGACAGCTGCAGAAGAACGACTTCAGCAACTACGGGATCTCTTTACCGGAGATCGCTATCTTTTTCTGCACAGTTGCCAACGCTGTGGCCAAGATCCACGAAGGGGTGACCGAAGAAAGGGTTTTTCCAAAACAGGCGGAAAAGATCCACAATGTGACCAATGCCATTCATTCTGACAGTTGGTGGGGAAAGGCCAAGGACCTGGTCAACGATTTTCGTCCCTGGCTGCGCGATGTAAAAACAGATTATGCTTCCGGTTTCAAGGTCTTGCTTTTAAAAAATGTCGCTGCTTTCAGGAACGCAG
>JBAZXJ010000013.1:0-6814 GCA_041659865.1 Candidatus Margulisiibacteriota bacterium
TGGTCCTCGACCGTGAACCTGATCCAGGGTGTCCCGTTAACTTTCAGCTATCAAGCAGTCGACGGCGTGGGCAATACCAGCAATGCCGCGACCATTGTGATCACGCTGGACTCCTTACTGCCAACCATCATCATTAATGCTCCAAATAATGGAAATAATTATTCCACAAGCATTAACAGTTCCGTATTGTTAAGCGGTATCGTCAGCACGAATGCAACGACCATGAACCTCAACGGTTCGCCGGTGAGCATTAACCATGTGTTCAATGGTGTTTCCACGACCTGGTCGGCTTTGGTCAACCTGGCAGAAGGCGCGAACACCTTTACGGTATCTGCAACGAACGCTAATGGGACCAACAGTGATGCGATAACGATAACACTTGATACTGTAACTCCCGGAATTACCATCACGACCAACGGTGGGGTGAATTTCGCTACCAATAACGCGACGGTTGTCCTGCGCGGTGCGGTCAGTACGGATGCAACTTCGATCCTGCTCAACGGTTCCGCCGCCAGCATTAACTATACCTTAGGCAATGCTTACTGGTCGGCGACCGTGAACCTGGTCCAGGGTGTTGCGGTGACCTTTGACCTGGTCGCCTATGACGGAGTAGGGCATAAGAGCGCTACGGCTTCGATCGCGATAACTCTTTCTTCTTTGTTACCGACGATCATCATCAACGCACCGAATAGCGGGAACAACTATGCTACAAGCGTTAACAGTTCAGTATTGATCAGCGGTATCGTAAGTTCTAACGTGACCACGATGAACCTAAATGGCTCACCGGTTAGTGTTAATCATGTTTTCAATGGTGTATCTACTACTTGGTCAGCCCTGGTTAACCTAGTTGAAGGCGCGAACACCTTTACGGTCTTTGCGACCAATCCGGCAGGGACGAACAGCGATGCGATCATCATCACGCTGGATACCGTTACGCCTGGTATAACGATCACGACCAACGGTGGTGCTAATTTCAGCACGACCAACACGACGGTGACCCTACGCGGCGCGGTCAGTATCGATGCTACTACGATCCTGATGAACGGCTCAGCGGTCAGCATCAACTATACTTTGGGTAATGCTTACTGGGCGGCGACCGTTAACCTGGTCCAGAGCTCTACGGTAACCTTTGACCTGGTCGCTTTTGATCTGGTAGGGCATAAGAGCGTTACTGCTTCTATAGCCATCACCCAACTGAATAATTCCGCGGTATTACTGGTAATTACTACTAACGCCGGCGCGGATTTTACGACGATCAATAGCACCTTAACCTTAAGGGGTACGGTCAGCAGTAATGCGGTCACAGTCAATGTTAATAGTTCAACGACAGGCGTTAGCTATAACGCTAGTTCAACGACCTGGTCGGCCGTGGTTAACCTGGTCGAAGGTGCGAACCTTTTCAATGTCGCCGGGATCAATGCCGCTGGTACGACGGGCAGTGCTGATACCATTACGATCACTTTAGATACCACACCTCCGCCTCCGATCACCGGTTTGGTCGCTTTGCCGGGTAATAACCAGGCAGCGGTCAGCTGGACCAGAGCGGCTTCGCCTACGGCGACCGGTACCTTGGTCTTGCGTGCTACCCAGAACATAACCTGGCAGCCGGCGAGCCAGAACGCCTATATCCTGGGTCAGACCGTGACTCCAGGTATAAGCGTTGCGTATGTCGGTGCGGCTCAAGCATTCACTGACGGCGGAGTACTTAATGGTACCCAGTATTTCTATGCGGCCTATGCTTATGACGGCGTACTTTGGTATTCAACTTTCGCTGCTACGGCGAATGTGATCCCGACGCCAAGCGCGATCAGCGGTCTGCAGATCTTCAGAAATACCGTTAACGCGGTAAGCACCAAGGAAACCATTACCTTGACCTGGAGCGGTCCTTCAGCTGATGTCTATAGTTTGACCAATACTTTTAACGCGGCTTTCACTGGCGCGGTCTTGATGGCCAGCGGAGTGAACAGCGGGTGGATCGATAGTTCTGCCAACGGCGCAACCGTTAATGAAAGATACTATCAAGTTGTGGATGCCGGTGCTCCGCCTAATGGCGCTTTAGCTATCGTCGGCAAATATGACTTCCTGCTTCTGCCAGGGACGATAACCAATATCTCTTCGCCTTTGATCGTTAGCAGTACTAACGCCAACGAGGTTCTCGGCCAGCAGATCAATCCGGCCAATAACGATACTGATTCTGACTGGGTCGGTCTCGGCGCCGGTATTAACGCTCATCAGTATTATCGCGGTTACGCTTTAAATTGGTGGGAGAACAGCCAGGCGGTCGTGGTCCAGCTGTTAAACGGCCAGGGCTTTGTGGTCGGGATCAGACCAGCCAATGCAACCGCTGATATAACCGTGGTCGGCAGTGTGGCTAATTCCACAGTTAACGTGGCTGTCGCCGCCAGCGATCTGACCATCTTAGGCAGAAGCTACCCGCTGGAAATAGATATCAATTCGTCCAATCTTGGTGCGGGACTGACCTCGGCCAGCAACGCTACCCAGGCGGACAAGATCATCTGTGACGACGGCCAGGCCTGGTTAAGCACCACCGGCGTTTGGTATACGGGTAACGACCCAAGTACATTGAAACTAAAGCCGGGTAAGGCTTATAAGTTGGAAGTTCAGGGAGCAGGAATTACCTGGCAGCAGCGTCTGCAATAACATTGGAAGGAATTTTAGCCATAGTGGATCTCCAGAGTCAAAAATAGCCGGATAACTATGTAAGGGCGCAGGTCACAATGCGCCCTTTACTTGTGGGGAGAGGTGTGTTCCGCTATAGTTAAGTTAATTGAAATTATTTTGAAGTACGTTCGATAATATAGTAGCAGAGAAAAAGGAGCGGGTACCGTGAAAAAATCATTAACAGCAATTTTAGTTAGTTTATTAGCCGTTAATCTGGCTGTTGGGGCGACCGTATTGTCTATCCCAAGCATAACCATTGATTCCAGAGGTACGACCACCGATGCTACAGGCATTAAAGACCAAGCCAATGTCCCGCTAAGGGGTAATGGTACTGCTACTGGCTGTATCGTTCAGATAATCGACGCCGGCTCCGATGCCAAGGTCAACGTACCAAGAATGATCGATCTAGGCCTTACTGGAGACGATAGCATATTGGCTACGGTCAATATCGGCTTTGGCTTCCCAACTTCTGCAGATTCAGGTCTTTTTTCCAAAACAGTAGCTATTGATCCCGGCAAGACCATTTTTGTCCGGGCCTGGAACGACTCTTTGAGCGGTGCTTCTACATATTATGGTGAATCTATAACTTATAACGTCGGGATCAGCGGCGTACAGACCTTTTTTGCCGGTCTTTTTACGACAAGCAAGAATAGAGATATGAGCGCTCCTTCTGCGGTTATAACGTTAAATGCCCTGGCAACGGTTCGGGCAGTCAATCTTGGTTGGACCAATTCAGTCTCAACTGATAATTTAGGTACATTGGTCGTCCGTTCCACCAGTCCGATCACCTGGACTCCTGAGAACAACCGTGATTATCTGGACAGCCTGGATTTTGCGGACTATACAGCACTGCTTGTTACTCCTGGTATCAGATTGGTCTACACCGGAGCTAATACCTCAGCTCTGGACACCGGTCTATCCGCTAACGTGACCTATTATTACGCCGCTTTTGCTTATGATACCGTTTATAATTATGCAACCGCTGTAGCCGGCAGTGCCATCCCGACCAGCGGGATCAGCCTGACTGCGGAAATTCCTTTTACTTTCTTCCAGGCCGTAGCTGGAGATGCCAAGAACGACTTAAGCTGGGGCGTTTCTTCAAATGCCGTCGGTTATACCAGAGTTGAGATCTGGAGAATACAGGCCAATACCGAATCTACCAGCAACTATCCTGCCTCGCCTACGTCGCCTGCGGTCCTGGTCACCAGCGGTAGTTTTACAGCTGGAACTTATACTGATGCTAACCTGACCAACTACAGATATTACTACTATGCTATCTTTGCCCAGCAGGCCAGCGGGACCTATTCCCAGCCGGCTACTACTTTCGGCCGTCCGCAGACCGGAAGTTCTTATAAGGCTTATAACTATCCTAATCCGTTCTCGCCAAAGACGGGCCAGACCACGACCATTGTCTTCCCTCTGGCTGGGATAGCGAATTATGATCTCAAATTGTTCAGTATGACCGGCGACCTGGTCTGGACCAATTCCGGATCCGGTGTTGCTGGCGCGAATACAGTTGTCTGGAACGGTAATAATGCCTATGGCAATGTTGTCCCTAACGGTGTTTATTTATTGAGAGTGCTTTCTGGCGGCAAGGTCGTAGCCAGCGGTAAAGTTTCTGTTCTAGACTAATATAAGGAGTAAGTTAAGATGTTCAAGAAAAGTAAGCAGTATTTAATTTTAAGCCTGATCTTTGTCCTTGGCCTGAGCGTCTTCGCTTCTGCCGCGGACAAAAGTGAGATCGATATTAGCCGGATCAGCGTCGGCGCTGCGGTACTTGGCCAGGGCGGCTGGAGTTCTGCTATCGCCAATGGTCCTGATTCTGCCTTGAACAATCCCGCCGGTCTGGCCCAGGTCTCCGTGATCAAGGCGACCAGTATGTATACTTCCTTATTAAAAGAATATGACTACACCATGGCTTCAGGGATCTACCCTATGGGTAAATTCGGTACCATAGCGCTTAGCTATATTGGCGCTTCTACTGATGCTGATTACCGTCGTGATGCTAATGGTAACCCTTTGGGCAAGATGAGCTATGCCGATACTATTATGCAGTTATCTTACGGCGTACCTTTGCGTAATCTGTGGAGACCCCACATGGGCGAAGAAAAGATGAACGTCGGCGCCAGTTTGAAGATGTATAACAAGGGTTGGAGCGGTGCAGGTATCAGCGCGGCTTCGGCAACCGGCATGGGCCTGGACCTGGGTATGCAATACAAGATCAACAAATGGTCCGATATGGGCCTGACCTGGAAGAACGCTTTGATCAACAGCATCAGCTGGACCAGCGGTACTTCGGGGACTCTGCCTTCGGTTTTAAAATTAGGTTATGCGGCTAATGTTATTGGTATCGATGCTCCTTATACCTACGGTTTGCAGAAGGTTACCGTCGGCGGTGACATCGACCTGCCAATGGGTAGCGATGGCGTCATGCTTTATCATGCTGGAGCCGAGTACTGGCCATTGAACAATCTCGCGGTCAGAATGGGCTTGGACCAGACCCAGAACGGCAAGAGCGCGGATACCAATCTTACCTTAGGTTTGGGCTTGAAGTACGATACGATCTCTTTTGACTACGCTTATCATCCTTATGCCGGCATCGCCGAAAACGATACTCATTATTTTTCTATCTCTTATATCAATAAGGAAAAAGAAAAGCATTACGTGCAGATCTCTACTCCTCAGGACAAGTTCGTGACCATGAGAGACAAGATCGTGCTTTCTGGCGTAGTGATCGATTCTGATGTGGCCAAGATAATGATCAATGAAGAAGTTATCGAACTGGACAAGGACAAGAACTTCTCCAAAGAGATCGAGCTGAAGATCGGCAAGAACGTCAGCGAGATCATTGCTATCGATGAATACGGCTATGTACTGGAAGCGATCGACCTGCGCCAGCTGCGCCTGACTTCCTTTGCCGACGTTTCTGAAGATTTCTGGGCTTCACTGCCGATCAGCCAGTTAGCTACTTTAGAATTAGTTAACGGTTATCCTGATGGTAATTTCAAACCACAAGGCGATATAACCAGAGCGGAAGTTACGACCTTGTTGGCTAAAGCCCGTGAAGCTAATCCGATCGGTAAGCCAGTGACCCTGTTCAATGATATGACCGTCGGCCACTGGGCTAACAACTATGTCAACGGCAGTTACGCTTTAGGCCTGGTAACCGGTTATCCTGACGGCAGTTTTGCCCCGAAGAATAACATCACCAGAGCTGAAGGCGTTGCCTTGATCACCAGATTTGACGGTATCGTGGTTCCGGCCAAGGTTGAAAACTCGCCTTACGAAGACGTAAGTGCTGACCACTGGGTAGCTCCGCTGCTGACCGTTGCCAAGGCCGCAGGTCTGCTTTCCTACCTGAACAGCAATATGTTCGAAGACAAGAAAATGCTGAACAGAGCGGAAACCGTCGAGATCTTAAGCAAGACAGAATATGTTAGAAAGAAACTCGATGACCTGTATAACTGGGATTCCTATGTATACCAGACCCAGGAGAAGATCGTCGTCGAGAGACAGGAAATAACTCCTGACTTTGACAAGTTGAAAGTTATCGATGATAGCGCCAAGGTCCAGAACATGATCGTTGCGGTCAAAGCTGAGAATAAAGCCAAGGCTGAAGAGGCCAGAGTATTGAAATTTAGCCCGGTTGAAACAAATGCCATGGCTGCCCAGCAGAAAGCTACGATGGAGCCGGTCTATAATGCTTACCTGCCTTATGACAAGAAAGAAGCGAAGAAGCTGGAAGTAGCCGCGCTGGAAGTTGATACCAAGAAGCCGGTCGTAGCCGCTAGAGCTGCTACGGTTGTGGTCGCTGAAAAAGCACAGCCGCCGGTCGTCGTTGTCAAGCAGGAAGTCGCTAAGGTTGAAGTAGCCAGCGTGCCTGTGGAAGAAGCCGCGGTCGAAGAAGCACCGCAGGAAAATAAAGTGGTCAGCGCTTTGAAGGGCGCCATCCTGGGCCGCTGGTTAGGCGGAAAAGACAAGAAGGATGTGGCCAAAACTGATATCCACCTGCAAACCGCTAATGCTCAAGAAGTAAGCCAGTACAGGAACCAGGCCGACGTCAAGCTGGGCCCGGATGTAGTAACTACCAAGCTCTATATCAAGGTCTCGATCCCGGCTGAAGCCAAGGCGA
>JBAZXJ010000013.1:6824-13959 GCA_041659865.1 Candidatus Margulisiibacteriota bacterium
AGGCGACCAAGATCGTCGCGACGATCAAGGAAACCGGCGAAAAGATAACTTTGGCCAAACGTACCGACAAGATCTGGGCCGGTACTTACTACCTGGGCGGTTCTTTGACAGCTGGCAAACATGAGATCAGCGTCAATATCGATTCTGAGACCGGTCTGTTCCCGGTGATCAGCCAGAAGTTCGAGAGCAGGTAACTTGAATTAATTCGCAGGTGCGCGGATCTCGCGACCACTGCGGTTAAACAATACACCAAAGGGGCACGCGTAAAGCGTGCCTCTTTTCGTTTGTCCTTGACCCCGCTTTCCCCGTCATTGAGAGGAGGCATCCGACGCGGCGATCTCTAACAAGGGATCACTTGCGATGCGGACACTTCGGCTCCGCTCA
The DNA here is from genome assembly GCA_041659865.1 of Candidatus Margulisiibacteriota bacterium. GTDB lineage: Bacteria > Margulisbacteria > JBAZXJ01 > JBAZXJ01 > JBAZXJ01 > JBAZXJ01. The sequence continues at coordinate 7,209 of JBAZXJ010000013.1, forward strand.
GTGCCCGGGGTTTGGTCACTGAGCTTGTCGAAGTGCCCGCGTGAAGCAGGCCCCCTAAATCCCCCTAAAGGGTGACTTTAAGATGCCTTGTCGATGTCGTATCGTATTAGCAAGAACCTTTTCTCGACAAGAATTCCGAAGTCACCCTTTAGGGGGATTTAGGGGGCCTGCCCCAGAATAACGATTGGTATAAATGTGTATTTATGATAATATTTATTTGATCGTGATGTAATATTCATAGGAGGATTTCATGAGAAATACATTATTAGGCATTATGATACTGGCAATGATCTCGACGGTGGTATTTGCCGTACCCAACCAATTAACCTATTCCGGCCGTCTCTTGCAGAACGGCGCGCTGGTTAATGCGACCTTGCCGATGGTCTTCTCAATTCATACCGATCCTACTGCTGGAACTATGCTCTGGCAGCAAACGATCGCGAATGTAGATATTAACCAGGGCATCTACAGCGTGCTGTTAGGTGATGCTAGTAATCTGATCAGTCCGAACGTGTTCGTTACCGATAATGCTTATTTGCAGGTCGTGGTTAACGGTGAGGCCTTATCACCCCGGACCAAGATCAACAGTGTGAGCTATGCTTTACAGGCTGGCGGTTTAAGCAATGGTGGAGTACAAGCTGTAGTGGTTTCAACGAATGGGAACGTGGGGATTGGAATAGCTGGGCCCTCTGCTAAACTTGCTATTCAAGGCGGTGCCAATAATGCAGGAACAACTTTATTTATCAATGAACGTAGCAGAAATGACTCTGATAATTCTTTTTATATTGCTGCTGGAACAAGTGCCGGTGATTTTGTTGTCAAGACCACCGGCAAGGTTGGCGTCGGTACGACAGCACCCGCGGAAAAGCTGGAGATAAATGGTAACGTCAAGGCGACAAGTTTTATCGGCGGCAATGCCAGTTTGTCCGGGATAGGTATCGGGACGACGGCGCCTTTGATGAAGATGGAAACTGGTGCGGTACCCAACGGGATGGCAATTTCCGGATCGACACCAATAGGTGGCTGGCGATTACGTGGTGCAGCTCCAAATTATAATACAGTCCTTGATGCAGGAATCGGTGCAGGGGGTGGGGGGAATGCATGGCTGCAAGCTACTGATGCAACAGATTTGTCGCAGAAGTATACAATGTTATTGAATCCTAATGGAGGCAACGTCGGTATCGGGACAACATTGCCTGCCGTGAAATTGGATGTTACTGCCACCGCCACTAACGGAGAAATACTGGCTGCCAGATTCAGCAATATGGCGAACCTAAGCGCGGCCACCAAGGTGTCAATTGAATTGTCACCGGATTATGGAACCGCAAAATTAATAGCTGGCAGATATGCCAGCTATGCCAACGGGGGTAATTTAGATTTCCAGACTTCACGCACCGGTGGTGGGGCCTATGCCAGCACATTGTTCATGGATAATAACGGCTACGTCGGTATCGGCACAACCAATCCCATCACCAAGCTGGAGATAGATGCCGGGACAAACGCTACTAATCCTGCATATTTACACAACAATCACGAGGTCTATGCCTCCCTAGTAATAGCCAACAGTAATGCAAACGGCTGGGGGTTATACGATGCCACAAGTGCCAGACATCATTTTGCCGGCAAGGTCGGTATCGGTACTACCGCACCTACGAACCCCCTGCACGCGGTCAGCAATGTAAGCGGACTAGCGGCGGCGGCTTTCACCAATACACTGGGTGGCTATGGCATTTATGTTAATGGTTATGCCTGGTGTACATCAGGGACATGGTATACGTCCGATCTGCGCATGAAAAAACAAATTACCCCTCTGGAGAATTCTTTGAGCAAGATATTGGGCATGAGAGGCGTGAATTATTATTGGCGGACAGATGAATTCCCTGATCTGGGATTGAACAACAACAAACAGATCGGTTTTATCGCCCAGGAAGCAGAGAAATTCATCCCTGAAATAGTGACCACCGATAAGGATGGGTATAAAGGTCTTTCTTACGAAAAACTGACCCCTGTTCTAGTCGAAGCCATCAAGGAACAGCAAAAGCAGATCGAAGCCTTAAAAGCCGAGAACGCGGCGCAGAGGGGCCGGATCGAGAAACTGGAAAGCCGTTAATGTTCGATTTTCTATTTAAGCATAAACCGGCCAAGGTCGGCCTGGTCCTCGGGGGTGGGGCGGCTCGCGGGATCGCTCATGTAGGGGTGGTCAAGGTCCTGGCCCGGGAGCAGGTTCCGGTCAAGATGATAATTGGGACCAGTGCCGGTGCGATCATCGGCAGTCTATACGCCGCCGGCTTCGATGCCGGTCAGATCGAAAGAGCTTCCCAGGCGATGAACCTCTTTAAGATGGTCTTTCCCAGTTTCAACTTCAAAGGCTTAAATAACAGCGAGGTGATCGCTAAATATCTTGAACCATATTTAGGAGGCAAAACTTTTGCCGACCTGAAACTGCCCATGTATGTTGTGGCTACGGACCTAAAAACAGGTAAAGAAAAGATCTTTAGCTCTGGCAGTGTGATCAAAGCGCTCCAGGCCAGCTGCAGCTATCCTGTGCTTTATACCCCTGCCAAGATCGATAAGGAGCATTATATCGACGGCGGTTTTGCCGATAATCTTCCGGTCCGGGCCATGCAGGATCTGGGCGCGGACTTTACCATAGCGGTTGATGTCATCCCGAAGGTTATCCTTACCAAAGAACCGCAGGATGCGGTAACTATCTTGAACCGGGCCCAGGATATCCTTCTGCGCCGGGCCAGCAATAAAGACCGCCAGCGCGCGGACGTATTGATCGAGCCGGTAGTAGAGAACATACTTTCCTTTGAGATCATGGATCAAAAGAAACTGATCGCGCTGGGTGAAGAAGCCGCCGAAAGGGCGATACCGGAAATAAAAAGAAAACTGGGGCTGAACAAATGAGAAAAACCGTATTGCCGATAATCTTCTCCGTATTTGGGATAATAGCAGTGCTCTTCGGCTTTTTTGCCATAAGTTTGTATTTCGATGTCAAAGACGGCTTGCAGAATCTTTCTTTTTGGCGGATGTTGCTTTATGTAGATCCCAATTCTGTGCGCGTGACCTTGAGCACGGCTTCCGGTGGGCTGGCCTCTGTACTTGGTATCACCATTACCTTAGTGCTGCTGGCGGTCCAATTGACCGCTAACCATTATACCCCCCGAGTCATGGACCTCTTTACCAAGGACAAGATCAATATTTTTCTTTTCTCCTTTTTTGTCGGCTGTGTGGTCTATAGTTTCTGGATCTTAAGCCTGATCCGGACGACCGATCCGGCAACATTTTTTATACCTTATATCAGTGTCTTCATCTGCATGGTCCTGACCACTATCTGTTTCTGCATTTTGATCCCGTATTTCTTTTATCTTTTTTACAGTTTAAAACCTTCCAGCATTATCCAGAAGATCGAACAGGAAGCTTTGGATGCTCTGCGGATGGCCGGCCGGCAGACCGAGAAGGCCAAGCTGATCGTCAAAGACCGCATCGAACAGATCGGCGATATGGCCAAGAGCGCTGTGATCAAAATGGACGTCGAAGTAGCCCAGTTCACTATCCAGGCCATTCAGGAACTGGTGACCCGCTATTTGCCGCTTAAGCAGAAGATGTCGGCGGGCTGGCACGAAGATATTGCCTTTAGCGAATACTCCAAAGCAACGATCAAACGCATCAGGGAGCAGAAAACCTGGCTTGAGACCAGGGTCAGCCAGCAGCTGCTGCTGACCTTCAACCTGACCTTGAACCGGGCCAAGGATATCGGAAACTCTATTTTGATCAGTAACCGGCTGATCGGCCAAGAGGCGGCGAAGCATGATGATGCCCAGGTCATAGAGCTGGTCATCAAGACCTTCAATACCATGCTCAAGGAAGCGATCTACCAGAAGGACAAGTTCACCTGCTATAACGTCCTGGCCCAGTACCGGCTTTTCGCGGAAAAACTTTTGGCCTATAAGCAGTTCTCAGGTCTGACCGAGCGGATCAGTTTTTATTTTAAATATTATGGCTGTATGGCCGAAAGCATGGGCGTGACCTTTATTCTGGATACCGCGGCCTATGATCTGCAGATACTCAACCAGGTCGTTCTGGAACAGGTAGCACCCCTGGATCAGCAAAAGATACTAAAGGTCTTTTTAGACCTGCCTCCACAAAAAGGCGTGCTCAAGATGGAGGCGATCCTGGGCGCTTATTACTATTGGAAAGAAAAGCACGAGCTGGGCCGGCTGATCGTCGGAGACCTGGCCGTAGAGGATAAGAATGTGTTAAAGGAGATCAAGGAAGAACTGCTGGCTCCGCAGGAACAGGACTTCTGGGAACTGACCGACCGCGGAGTGAATTTTAACTATGTACCGGAGGAGCAGAAGCCTTCGCTCGAGAGGGTGTTCAAGGAATTAGATTTGTAAGTATGTATTTGCCCCGTCATTGCGAGGAGTCCCGCATCGGGGCGACGCGGCAATCTCTCGATAGGTATTACTTATCGAGATTGCCACGTCGGATGCCTCCTCGCAATGACGGGGCTGTATTCTTGCTTTCTTGCGTTCCTGTATTCTTGTATTCTGAATTCTGTATTCTGTATTCTCTCTTTTTGTATTATAATGTCCTAAACCATCAATCAAGAAAGGTTCACTAAAATGATCGTCAAACACAAAGACCAACGCGTAGCAGTCCTCGTCGATGTGCAAAATCTTTATTACTCGGCCAAGAATCTTTATAACGCCCGGGTAAATTTTCGCAATCTCTTAAAACTGGCCCAGGCTGACCGGGTCCTGACCAGGGCTATCGCCTATGTTATCAAATCAGATTCCAACGCGCGTGAAAGCGATTTTTTCGACGCAGTGCATAACGCCGGTTTTGAGGTCAAGGAAAAAGACCTGCAGATCTTTCCCGGAGGCGCCAAGAAAGGCGACTGGGACGTTGGTATCGTTATGGACGCCATCCGTCTGGGGCATAAAGTTGATTCTCTTGTGCTGATCAGCGGCGACGGCGACTATCTGCCGATGGTGCAATATCTCCAGCTGGCCCTGGGCTGCCAGGTCGAGGTCATTGCCTTCAATCGGACCTGTTCCAACGTCTTGAAAAATTCCTGCGATGATTTCATCGATATTGAAGAGAACAAATCCGCGCTTTTATTCCAGTCGGAAAAGAGCAAGCTCAGCGCGGAAAGGAACAGGCCTCGACCGGTAAAATGAAAAGTATTCTCCGCGCTCTTGGTCTAGTTTTTGGCGATATCGGAACCAGTCCGATATATACGCTGACCGTTATCATCCTGCTCATTAAACCGGAACCTACCCATATAATAGGAATAATTTCCCTTATCGTCTGGTCATTCATAATTATCGTGACCATAGAGTATGCCTGGCTGGCAATGAGCCTTGGCCGTCGGGGAGAAGGTGGGACGATCGTGTTGAAAGAGCGCTTGATCCCCTTGCTGCGCAATGGCAAACAGATCGCCTTTTTCACCATGCTGACCTACATAGGAGTTGCTGCCCTGATCGGCGACGGGGTCATCACCCCTGCGATAAGTATACTTAGTGCGGTGGAAGGTATCCTTTTGATCCCGGGGATGGAAGATACCGGGACCATTGTGCTTGTTGTCATTGCGGCTATCATCGCTATTTTTCTTTTCGCTTTTCAGAAGAAAGGTTCCGAAAAAGTATCTGACCTTTTTGGTCCGATCATGATCTTTTGGTTCCTAGCCCTGGCGGTCGCCGGTATTTTCTCGATCATGAAATTCCCGCAGATCCTGCAAGCGGTCAATCCATATTACGGCTCATATTTTCTTGTTACCCACGGGTGGGCAGCTTTCTTCATTCTTTCCGATGTTTTATTGTGTTTGACCGGCGCGGAGGCTATGTATGCTGATATGGGCCATTTAGGCCGTAAACCTATCGTTCAGGCCTGGTATCTGGTCTTTTTCTGCCTGGTCTTGAATTATCTGGGGCAGGGGGCTTTTGTTTTAAGCCACCATCACGTGAAGAACGTACTGTTCGAAATGGTCTTTAACCAGACCCAGTTTTTCTATATCCCGTTCCTGGTGCTAAGTATCGTCGCTACCGTGATCGCTTCCCAGGCCATGATCAGCGGTATTTTTTCTATTTTTTATCAGGCGATCACTACCCATATCCTTCCTATACTTAAAGTGGATTACACTTCAATGAAAATGCGGACCCAGATCTATATTAATACCGTGAACTGGCTCTTGCTCATGGCCGTGCTTTTTGTGATGTTCCAGTTCCGCGAGTCTTACCGCTTGGCCGCGGCGTACGGCTTCCTGGTCATTACAACGATGAGCATCACCGGGATCATGATGACCACGATCTTCTTTATCCGCAGAAGCTATTTTAAATTATTCTTTGCTGTTTTGGTAACCATCGTTGATTTCGCCTTTCTGGGTGCAAGCTTCAACAAGATCCCTCACGGCGGATATCTGTCCCTGATCATCGCGGCGATCCCGTTAAGTATGATCCTGCTTTATACTTCTGGACAAAGGAAGCTTTACGGGGCGATGCAGCCGGTTGAACTGCGTCTCTTTCTGGAAAAATATAACGAGTTATACCATTCGGTTAGCAAGATCCAGGGAACGGCCTTGTTTTTGGTCAGTAATGTCAAAAAGATACCGCCTTATATGTACAATACTATGTTCAATCACCGGATCTTGTATGAAGACAACATTGTTTTTTCCATAATCCGCAACAGCGATCCTTTCGGCGTTACCGGCAGGTTCAAGGAGCCCTTGGCTGACGGTTTAAGG
>JBAZXJ010000014.1:0-13783 GCA_041659865.1 Candidatus Margulisiibacteriota bacterium
TTCTGACTGAATTCTGTATTCTTCCTCTAAAATATTCCTTGTGATTTTTTTTCAATAAGTTATACTTATTCAGTATGTATCACTCGACAACTAGAAAAGATCGAAAAAGATCCAGGGTCAAGCTCGTTCCGGCGATCATGATCTGCCTCTGCCTTTTGACCTTCTGGCCGGCGCCAGTGGTTACCGAAGAGCCGCCGCCATATTGGATCAGATCGGCTTTCAAGGAGATCAATCAGCAGATAGCGAAATATGCTTTTCCCAATGGGATCGTCGGCGTAGCGATCAAGGACCTTTCCAGCGGAGGGATGTTCTCGTTTAACAGCGATGTTGCTTTTAATCCGGCGAGCGTGATCAAGGTTCCGGTCATGGTCGCAGCCTATCACCAGGTCGAGGAAGGCGAACTTTCCCTGGATGAACAGCTGATCCTTCGGGACGAGAACAAGCTGACCGGTTCAGGAAGTCTGCAATTCTTGAGCTCGGGGAAACCATATACCATTAAACGGCTGATCTATTTAATGATCACGGATAGCGACAACACAGCCACAAATATGCTTATTCACCGGCTGAAACCAAGCGCGATCAATGAATATATGAGGGAAATAGGGCTGGTAGATACCGTGATCAGGGACCCTTCCTTGTTCAACAAGGAGGAAGGCCAGTTCAATACTACTACCCCTGATGATATGGTCAGGCTCTTGGAAAGAATGTACAACAAGAACCTGGTCAGCGAGAAAGCTTCGACAGAAATGCTTAAGATCATGAAGTCCCAGCATCACCGCTGGGGTATCCCTCGTTTCCTGCCTAAGCAAGTCGATATTGCCAACAAACCAGGATCGCTGGATTTTGTCCGCAATGACATCGGTATCGTTTTCGACAAGAAGCATCCGTATATCCTGGCGATCTTTACCCGGGAACTGCCTTCCAATCATGGCGGTAGCGTACTGGTCGGCTCGATCTCCAGGATAATCTATGAAAAGAGGGCGACGACCAGTGTCGAAAAAGGGCACAGAAGCTAAAAGTGTCAAAAGGGAAGTGTGGTCTTCGGAGCTGGGTGTGATCCTGGCTGTAGCAGGTTCGGCTGTGGGCCTGGGTAATTTCCTGCGTTTTCCGGTGCAGGCTGCCAATAACGGTGGCGGCGCGTTCATGATCCCCTATTTTATTTCCTTGTTACTTTTGGGTATCCCTCTGATGTGGATAGAGTGGGCGATCGGCCGTCATGGCGGTGCTTTCGGCCATGGGACCGCGCCTGGTGCTTTTGATGTTCTAAGCAAACACCGCTGGATCAAGTACCTCGGGGTCATAGGTATTCTGGGGCCGTTGATCATCTTTATCTACTATACCTATATAGAATCCTGGCTGGTGGGTTATATATTTTTCTCAATGACCGGAAAATATTTTGGGCTGACCTCAGCGGCCCAGCTATCCGGCTTTTTGAATGGGTATCAGGGCGTGGTCAAGAACGAGTATTTTTCCTCTATCGCGCCTGCCTATATTTTCTTTGTGGCGACCTTTATGGCTAATATGTATGTGATCAAAAAGGGCATTTCTGGAGGCATCGAAAAACTCTCCACCTACGGGATGCCCTTGCTGGTGATCATAGGTTTTGTGCTCATGGTCCGAGTTCTTTTTCTGGGCGCTCCTGATTCTGCTCATCCCGACTGGAACATCTGGAACGGTCTGGGTTTCTTGTGGAACCCGGATTTTTCCCAATTGCTTAGTGCCAAGGTCTGGATGGCTGCCGCCGGCCAGATCTTCTTTACGCTGTCCGTCGGGATAGGGGTGATCATTACTTATGCTTCCTACCTGAAAAAGAAAGATGATATCGCTCTCTCTGGATTGACCTCGGTCTCGGCCAATGAATTCTGCGAAGTGATCTTTGGCGGGTCGATCGTTATTCCGGCGGCCTTTGCTTTCTTCGGGCCGATCGCTATCCTGGGTATCGCCCAGTCGGGGACCTTTAATCTCGGCTTTGTGACCATGCCGATGATCTTCGAAAAGATACCTTTCGGCATGGTATTTGCCACGATCTGGTTCCTGCTTTTATTCATTGCCGGTATCACGTCCTCGGTCTCGCTGATCCAGCCCGTCATGTCTTTTGTCGAGGATGAGTTCAAGCAGACCAGGGAAAAGGCCTTGCGGATCGTGTCCGTAGTTTCTTTTGTGCTTTGCCAGCCGGCAATATTTTTTCTGAGCAGAGGTGTTCTGGATGATCTGGATTTCTGGGGTGGGACATTTTGCCTGGTGCTTTTTGCCACAATTGAAACGATCCTTTTCATGTGGGTCTTTGGCGAGAAGAAAGCTTGGGAGGAGATCCATCACGGCGCCCAGCTTTATGTGCCGAAGGTGTATTTATACATAATGAAATACATCACTCCGCTATTTCTGCTGCTCCTGTGGTATTTTTGGCTGACGCAGGAGGGGCTGAACACTGTATTGATGAAGAACGTCAAGCCGGAAAATATTTTCTACATTCTGGGCACCAGGATCGGTCTGCTGGTCCTGTTGTTGGCCCTGGTCATTCTGGTGAAAATAGCCTGGGAGAGGAAGAAGAAATGACCTCAGCCGGATTCATACTGATGGATCTATCCTGGACCGCGATCATCGTGCTTACCATTTACTGTTTCTGGAAAGTCTTGCGTAAATAGACCAAGAAGGTCCATGCCCCAGCAGTAAATATTATTGCAATACCCAGACGTCGTTCAAATAGCCGCTGGCCGTTGTTCCGCCGCCTACCACATAGAGCTTGTTATTTAGCACAGCAGTGCCGTGCCGGTGGCGAGCAGTGAAAGAAGGGGTAGCGGAACTTTCGGTCCAATTAGACCCATTAGCTGAGTAGTAACTGGTATTACTGTCGGTAACGAAACCCCAACGATCCTGCCGGTTGCCGCCTACTACCCACATTTTATTATCAAAAACCACACAGCCAAAGAAATGACTCCCTCTGGGCAGGGCAGAGTTGCCGGAGGGAACAATGGTCCAGCTAGCGCCATCTGGAGAGCTCCAGGTCTCGCCGTCACCAAAGTAGCCATTGATCACCCATAATTTGTTCTCATGGCTAATGAATCCATTGCCGATACGCGGCGGCCAGGAGGCATTGGTCACGGCCTGGGTCCAGGACTGGCCGTTCGAGGAATACCAGACGTCATTTAACCAGCCGGTACCGCCGGAGACCCACATTTTATTGTCCATAACCGCAGCTCGATGATGATATCTGCCGGAAAAGACCGGGTTGGCACTGACCTGGGTCCAGGTTATGCCGTCGCTGGAAGACCAGATCTCGTTCAGCATATCGTACGAAGTATCCCTGCTCCCGCCCAATATCCACATCTTATTATCAAAGACCAGGCCGGTATGCAAAGTTCTGGGGGAAAAATTTGCTGACGATGTTTGCATGGTCCAGGTTATGCCGTCGCTGGATGACCAAACATCGTTCCAGTATACGTCAGTGCCGCTAGTGCCATAACTATAACTATGACCGCCAATGATCCAAAGTTGGCCGTTAAAGGCTAATAAGGGGAATCCGTCACGGGCGGCAAAGGCTCCGGCGCTAAGAAGCTGGGACCAGGCCCTGGCCCCTCCGCTGTTATTATTATTGTTGCTACTGTTGGTCACGCCGCAGCCGAAAAGCAGCAGGGAGGCCAGAACGAGCAAGGCAGAGAATAAAGCTATGATCTTGTTCAAGAAGATCTCCTTTATAATTACGTACACATATTATAAACTATGTGCAGGAAAAAGCTATAAGGAAAGTAGTCAGTAGTCAGTAGAAAGAATAGCTCCCGTCATTGCGAGGAGGCCCGTATCGGGGCGACGAAGCGATCTCTCAAAAGAAATGGTGTTATTCTGATAAGAGATTGCCACGTCGGATGCCTCCTCGCAATGACGGGCCTAATTCCTATATTCCTGGAGTTTGTATTCACGAAAGGATATCTCATGTTAAGGAAAGTTGCCCTCATTACCGGATGCAGTAAAGGTTTCGGGTATATGTTCGCGCTGAAACTGGCGCGGGCCGGCTATCAGGTCGTGGCCACCGGCCGGGTGATGCTCAGAATGCAGGCCCTGAAAGATCAGGCAGTAAAAGAAGGGCTGGCCATTGATCTTCTGGAACTTGATGTGAACAGGCTGGAGACGATCGGCGCAGTGGTCGGTTTTATCGTGGAAAAATACGGACGGATCGATGTTCTGGTCAACAACGCAGGTTATGGTCTTTATGCATTTTTTGAAGATGCGCAGGTCAGGGAAGTGCAAGATATGTTCCAGACCAATGTCTTTGGGCTGATCGCCGTTACCCAGGCAGTATTGCCTATTATGAAGCAGCAGCATGGCGGACACATCGTGAACATTTCTTCGGCCGCGGTCGCTGGGGTTCTGCCGATGATGGGTTTTTATTCCGCGACCAAGTGGGCGGTCGAGGCGATATCAGAAGCATTATATTATGAACTAGCTAAAGAGCAGATAAAGGTTTCCCTAATCCAGCCCGGGCCTTTCAAAACAGAATTCAGCAAGTCGGCGGTCTGGAATGCGGATACCGAAAATAAAGACTCGGCGAAAATGCGCCTGCATCCGCCATTTAAAGAAGATCCGGAAAAGGTCGCTGAACTCTTATTGAAGATCGTGCAGAACAAGAGCCCTAAGCTGCGTTACCCGGTGGGTTACGTGGCCAAGGCGGTATTTATGCTCAGAAAAATATTCCCGCAAGAATCATTTGTGCGCGTTCAGCGTTGGCTGCTTAGCCGCTAGGATCAAGTCCGGCTTTAAGGCCGCCCTGGTATATTTGTTCATCGGGTTCCAGATCAGCCAGGAATCAAGACCGGCATCATAGGCCGCCTGGATCTGGGTCCGGACCATTTGAGGGGTATAAATAGCTCCCATATTGAAATCTTGTAACCATGGTCTGATCTCGCAAGTTGTGATGTTCGCCGAGGCCAGGCGTTGAACCCCCCGGTCCATGGCTTTTTTGACTATCGCGTAAGGAACAGTTGCCGGCCGGGCATGGCCGTTCCAGTGATAAGGATAATGCGACGGATAGACCATAGGACATATATAGTCGAAGTAAGGCGCGGCTACTTCCAGGACCTGGCCGATGTTCATATTGTGCGTAACTTCCATGGTTAGCCCGAAGAGGTCCGCCGATAATACCATGCCTTCTGGTTTTAACTGGCCGTGGACATATTTAAAGAAGTCTTCCATGACGATAGTTTTATCCCTGGTCGTGCTTATTGGATAGGCTACATCCTTGAGATTACCGTCCGAGACAAAGCGGACATAATCCAGATTTATCTCATCAAAGCCGACGGCATAAGCTTCTCTGGCGATGGCCACGATATAATCCCAGATCTCCTTGCTCCCGGGATCGACCCAGCTCTGGCCTCCGCGGTCTTTCCAGATCGCTCCGTCGCTGGCTCTTTTCACCGCAAGCGAGGGCTTGTGGGAAACGTAATAAGGGTCCTGAAAAACACTGATCCTTGCGATGACATAAATATTATTTTTATGCAGGTCGGCGATGAACTCCCGGATGTCCGGAATGCGTTTTTGCACCGAGCCAACCTTGTTGATCGTCGGACTTTCTACGGCAAAGGCTACCCGGCCGGTATTGTCTTTTACGTCTAAAACGATGGTGTTCAATTCGGTCTCCTCGACCAGCCGGACGACTCTTTTATGCCGGAAGGCCTTGTCGCTGGCGACCCAGCTGGTCAAATAGATCCCCTTAACTGCTTCTGGCGTTGGCAGATGGGTAACGGGTATGACGATCACCTTTGGACTGGCTGTCACGTTCACCGTTGGCGCGACATTATTTAGTACAGCAGAAGGGTTTTTCGGAAAATCCTTGTTGTTTAGTTTACAGCCGTTAAGAAGCAAAAAAGATGCAGAAATGATCAGCAGGAAGAAAATAGCCGGTTTTTTTTTCATGAACCTATTATACAGCAAGTTATGAATATTGAAATATATCAATATTTTCCTCGATATATACTAAGAGGAACAAATATGGGGATATTTTCTAAAAAGATCATCGGTTATTCGGAGCCAGTTCAGCATGGCCGATCCGTGTTGCTGATAACGGGGAAGCCAAGGCAAGAGTTCCCCGCGTTGGCCGAGCAGCTTCATACTGCTGGTTATATCTTGACCCTGGCTGCGCCAGAATTGCTAGAGGTCGTATTTGGCTTGGGCAATAGTAAATATTTCATGGTCCTTCTGGATAATGATAGCTCTTCAGAGATAATCAATAACAGCGTTGCCAAGCTGTTGGACCAGATAGGGATCCCTAGCCTTTTGCTGGCTTTTCAGGACCAGAAGGATTGGCAGGGAAAATTGCAGATGGTCCTGGAGAAAAAAGATCAGCCGGTAGATCTATTGCGCAAGTTAGCCCTGGTCCTTAGTCAGGAACCGATAGCACAGAACTGGCTGATGACCGAAAATACTATTCAGGACATAGCCCATATCCTGGTCTATCAACTTAAGAAGAATCCGGAGCTGTATCAGCATATGTTGAGATTGAAACTTAAGGCAATGATCGTGCTGAATGCCTTGATAAAAGATGATTTCGCCAATGTGCTGATCACTCCGGAAGAAAAAGCTGAGATCCTGATGTTCAAGGACCATTTGGGATTATTGGCTTCGGCCTTCATGACCCATGATATCGGCAAGATCAAGGTTCCCGATGAAATTTTGAATAAACAGGACAAGCTGACCCAGAAAGAATATCGGATCATGAAAAAACATGTGGAGTTCGGGGCGTTGTTATTGCAGGGGGCTATTCCCAAGGTAAATGTAGACGTGGTGAAAAGTTATGAAAGGATCTCTCTTAAGCTGATCCTGGAACATCATGAGCGCTGGGATGGCAAGGGATATCCGCGCCACGTTCAGGGGCAGGAGATCTCGTTCTTTGGCAGACTGATCGCGATCCTAGATTGCTGGGACGCTATGCGTAGCGATCGCTGTTATGATGCTCCGCGGGAACCGGAGGAGATCAAGATAGAACTGACCAAGGAAAAAGGCCGGCATTTTGATCCGCAAATGGTGGATTATATGCTCAAAATGGCAGATGCCATTGAAATTATCGATCAGGAAAACAAGATAAACACGGAAGGCTATGCAGAATCTCCGCAAGAACAGGGCATGGATGAGGAATTGCCTAGTGCAGAGCAGCCAGACGATAAGTAATAGCCGAGATGACCGCGGCGCAAGGGATGGTCAGGATCCAGGCCCAGATGATCGTTCCGGCAACTCCCCAGCGTACCGCGCTTAATCTCTGAATAGAACCAACCCCCATGATAGAACCGGTTATCGTGTGCGTGGTACTGACCGGGACTCCCATCCAGGTCGAGACGTATAAAGAAATAGCAGCGCCGGTCTCAGCGGCAAACCCGTCCACCGGTTTCAGCTTGGCTACTTTTTGCCCCATCGTTTTAACGATCCTCCAGCCGCCGAACATCGTGCCCAGGGCGATAGCTGTATAACAGGCGATAGCTACCCATAGAGGAATATAGAATTTATCACCGAGTAGGCCAACACTGAACAGCAAGCTGGCGATAATTCCCATGGTCTTTTGAGCGTCGTTCCCGCCATGGCCAAGGCTGTATAGGGCGGCAGAAACAAGCTGGCCCTTGCGGAATATATGGTCAACCTGGGACAAAGATTTCTTGCGGTATAGCCAATAGACCAGCAGGCCAAAGCCAAAGCCTAAAAGCATACCGACAAAAGGAGAGATCACTATAAATAGAACCGTGCGTCCGATCCCACTCCAGACCAGGGCGGAAGATCCGACCTTGACCAAAGCAGCACCGATCAGCCCGCCGATTAAAGCATGTGACGAACTGGTAGGCAGTCCCAGGTACCAGGTTATGATGTTCCAGAGACAGGCCCCCATCAGCGTGGCAAAAATAAGCTGGGGATCTACGATATTAATGTCGATTATGCCTTTGCCGATGGTCTTGGCCACGGCATGGCCGAAAAAGAAGAAAGCAACAAAATTAAAAAATGCTGCCCATAGCACAGCTCTCTTGGGAGAAAGCACCCTGGTAGACACAATGGTCGCGATAGAATTGGCGGAATCATGAAAGCCGTTGAGGAAATCAAAGGCCAGGGCCAGAAGTATTAGCAGTACAATGCTTATTTCCATATTGATTAGCCGTGTTTAACGAAGATCGCTTCGACCACATTAGCCACGTCCTCGCAGATATCGAGCACGACAGCGGCATCCTGGAAGATCTCTTTCCATTTGATCAGATTGATCGGGTCCTTTTCGGTCTCAAATAATTTAGCCAGGATATTGTCGCGCAGACGGTCTCCGACGTTCTCAAGATTATAGATCTCTTTGCAAGTCTGCATGGCCTTATCCCTTTGTTTGAGGTTGCGTAAACAGCCGATGACAAAAGCCAGCTTTACCGTAGAATCTTCGATCACTGCGGAAAATTCTATCAGGTCCTTGCTGACCACACCGGAAAGGCTATAGATACGCAGGCGGTTGGTCATGGAATTCAACTTGTCTACGATACTGTCCATTTCGCTGGTCAGCGCGTGGATATCTTCACGGTCAAAGGGCGTAATAAAGGTCTTGTTAAGATTGTTCAGGATCTCGTGGGAGATCTCGTCGGCCTTGCGTTCGATCTCACGCATTTTCTGGACGGAGGCTTCGTTATACTCGCCTTTTTTTACCAGCTCGCCAAAATATTTTGCCGCTTCGATCGCACAAGCGGCCTGACGGTCAAAAAGGTCGAAAAAGTTGAATTCTTTGGGAAAAAGAAAGTTAAAAGGCATATTTGCTCCTCGTTGGGGTGGTTTAGATACCCCCTCATTTAATAGCATGAGAGGATATTACGTCAATATGGGCAAATTACCTGTCGCAATATGTTGCCGTAGCCTGCGGTCACTGAGCCTGTGGTCCCTGAGCTTGTCGAAGGGTCGAAGTGCCGGTATCAATAGCGCTTCGACGCTTCGACAAGCTCAGCGTCCGCCTTCTTGCGCAAAATCTTAATCGATCAACCTTTTTTTCAGGTTATGAACCGCAAAAAACCCAATTACCGTAACGAACAAGGCAATATACGCCAGATCATAAAAAAGCAGGCTGGAATAATGCCGCTCCGGCATGACCAAAAGCCTGGAAAGTCTGACCGTATGGGTCAAAGGGAAGATCTCTGCCAGGGGGCGGATAAAAGCCGGCAAGTTCTCGATCGGAAAAACTACCCCGGTAAAGAAAAAAGTCGGAGAGATCACGCCAGTAAAATAAAAATTAAAGGCGTTGATGTTCTTTACAAAAGAAGTGACCAAGAGGGACAACGTACCGAACATCAGCCCGGTAAACAAGCCTGCGATGGGTGCTAGCAGCAACGTTGATGGTTCCAAGACACGGAACAGCACAAAGATCATGGCGACCGCCAGGGAAAAAAAGAAACCCTTGGTCCCGGCCCAGATGATCTCTCCGATGATCAGGTCGTAAACGCTGATCGGCGCGGCCAGCATGGAATCATAGATCTTGTCGAACTCCAGCCGGATGAACGTTCCATAAGTGCATTCATAAGCAGAGGTGAACATAGCACTGGTGACGAGAAGTCCAGAGGCCAGAAATTGCATGAAGTTAAGTCCGCCGATCTGGGAAATATACTGTCCCAGGCCCAGCCCGATCCCGCCCAGAAAGATCATTGGTTCTACGCACGGAGGAAAAGCATTGCTGACAAAATGCTTGGTATAGACTTTGACATGGCGGTGCCAGACGCTATAGATACGCGATGCCAGATCAGGATATAACTTGGTCTTCATTTAATTCTCTCCCGGTCGCTTTCATGAATAAGTCCTCCAGGTTCGCCTGGCGCAGGAAATACTTTCCCGCGGGCAATCTGTCGCTAATTTCTTTGAGTTGGTTCAGGTCGTTGCCGTAGAACATAAAACGGTCTTCACTCGCCGGGGTTTTTTCCCAGCGCAGGGCATCCTGGGAGATATCCTTTAAGAACTGCCAAGGGTCTTTGCCACATACTTCCAACACATATTTTTCTATCTCCCTTTGCGGCAGTTCCTGAGGTTTACCTTCTAGGACCTTCTGGCCGTTATGCATGATAATTATGCGGTCGCAGATCTGAAAGGCCTCTTCCATATAATGAGTGGTCAGGACCACGGTCACCCCGCGCGCTTTTAGCTGGCGTAGTTTGTCCCAGATCAAATGTCTGACCTGGGGGTCAAGTCCGGTGGTCGGTTCGTCCAGGATCAGCAAGCGTGGATTGTTGAGCAAGGCTCTGGCGATGACCAGGCGGCGCTGCATTCCTCCGGACAGCTCCCGGATCTTGGCTCGCCGCTTGTCGCCCAGTTCCATAAAATCGAGCCATTCGCCGATACGCTGGTTAGTATCTTTTGTCGTCATGCCGTAAAGCTTGCCGAAGACCTGCAGGTTCTGCTCTACATTTAGTTCAACATCCAGATTATTATCCTGAGGGACGACCCCGGAGCAGTTCTTGATCTGCAAGCTTTGGTTCTGGGGATCAAAGTCCAGTACACTGATCTTGCTTTCAGTAACTTTGTTGCGCAGACACTTCCCATAGAGCATTTTGAGCATAGTGGTCTTGCCTGCGCCGTTAGGGCCCAGGAAGCCGAAACATTCAGAACGATCGATGGTAAAGCTCAAGCCATTTACGGCTTTGACCTCCCGATAGTGTTTGATAACATTTTCTACAGTAATGACGATGTCGGCCATAAGTGGTTACATATTATACGGCTTAGTAGGGACAAGGCAATATTCTTTTCACTGCCGCCCTCCTCTCCTCTTGCCTGGTTATATAATATCCATTATAATATATATAATTTAAATAATAACGTATTTGCCAGCAGGTGTCATTCATTATCTGGCGCTGGTCTAATGAACCCCGTTAATATAGGCTAAAATGCCCCGTTGATTAATTTGTCTTCTGGCGTATAATAAGACCCCTAAAAGGAGTAATGCTATGAAAGATAACCATGTGGCGATACTGCTCGAGGATATTCAAAGCCAGTTCAAGGTCTTTGGCGAAGGTTTATCAGCCGTGCGGGAAGATGTTGGCGCCATAAAGACACAATTAAATAATACCAATGAGGTCTTGCTGGAGACCAGGTTCCTAGTCAAGGATATGCAGATGGATATAAATGAATTAAAGATAGGTCAGAAACAAACGAACCAAAGATTGACTAGAATTGAACATACTGTAGCCCAGCATGGCCGTAAACTAACAACGACTGGCCCAAAGTGAAATGAAGATACACGAAGTCATTGATGGTAAATATATCAAGGACTATATAGTTGAGCTTGTTTTTGACGATCTTAAAAAAGGACAAGTGGATGTTAAGCGATATTTAGGCAAAGGAGTTTTCAAGCCTTTGCTGGACAAAAATATGTTCAAACAGTTTTGGGTGGATGCCAAACTGGGCACGATCACCTGGGTTACCGGTGCAGATATCGCCCCAGAAACATTGTACAAAGATATGTTAGCTGGAAAAAAGTAACTATCGCTGACCCGTCCGCGGGCTAACCCCAGTCTGTACTATATCCAATTGCATCTCATCCATATATTGCCAGTATTTGGTCGGCACATGGGACTTCATTAATTTAATATTGCGCCGCTGGTGGATATACTGGCTCTGATAGAAAGCCAGCCATTCCCTGGTAAATTCATCACGCAGGACCGGCAGCCGGAGGTTCTTTCTGTCGATACTCGTTTCACTGATCTCATTGTTCTTGGCGATCCAGGCTTTTTGTCCGGCAAGCAGGATAATGGCATAACCAGGGAATCGGCGCATGAAATGTTTCAGGATAAATGGGGCTGTGTCGTGCTTTAGTATGAATTCTCCAAAGAGGACCTGCTGGTCTTCCACAGGTAACAAGCGCATGAACGCCTTGGCGTTATGGATCTCACGGCGCACGGCCCAGGACATTTTCATAAAAGCAGAAGCTTCATCAGACACTTTTTCTGTGACGAACATACAACCTTTAGTTAGCGCCTGGAACACGGCTTTTTCCAGCAGCGCTATGTTCTCCGGCCGGAAGTGCAGGGCGAAGAAGAGTTCGACCAGCAGGTCCTGGAACGCTTCGCTTTTGCCTAAGGGATCTTTACCGCCGCATTGGTGTAAATATTGTTCGAGCAGAACATGGTCGACTTGGTCGCTACGGGCCTCTGGTGATGTTCCATTGGAACAGAGCAGGGCAGCGTTGTTCCACTCGAAAAGGTCGGCACTGTTGACCAGTTGTCGCCGTTCGAGAAAGTGCGCGTTCCCCTGCAGATGTTTCTGCAGGACCGCGTTGAAAAAACTTTCCGGGGTGTTTTCAAAATATAGCTTCTGCATCTAGGCGGCAGCGGGAAGTAAAAATTGACCGCCGAGATCAAAGGATAATTGTTTGGGTTTAGCCATGAACTTGTTGAGCGAGCCTTGTTTTTTGCCATTTATGGTTATGAAGGGGGCCGCACGTTTGATGACCACGCCGACATTCTTTAATTCCTTTAGATCGGTAAACCGATGTTCCCTGCGGATCGTTACCAGGCGCCGGCCGGATTGCGGGCCTATTCCTGGCACACGCAGTAATTCCTCATAAGAAGACTTATTGACCTCCAGCGGAAATACGGCGGGCTGTCGTAGCGCCAACGCTAATTTGGGATCCAGGTCCAGATCAAGGAGGCCGTCGTTATTGAAGACGATCTCTTTTTCGGTGAATTTGTATTTTCGGTATAAAAAATCAGCTTGATATAAACGGTGTTCCCGTGTCAGCGACTCTTTGGATAAATGAGCATCGCTATTAATAAAAGCGCTGAAATAGGCGCGGTTCAGATCGCGTTTCTGATATAGCCAGAAGGTAGTTCTCATGATCTCCTGGTCGCTCTCGCCGGCCGCGCCGACCACGAACTGGGTAGTATGCCCGCCGGGCAGACGACCGAGCTTTTTTTGCTGCTGGATCAAAGCCATCGGCTGGATAATATCTTTTTCCAGGTCCTTTTCACCGGCGATCTGCAACAGCGCTTTTTGGGTCGGGGCCTCGACATTTATCGACAGACGAGTAGCCAGCCTGGCGGCTTCCTCGATCTGGGCTGGCTCGATCCCGGGCAGGACCTTTAAATGGATATAGCCGTTAAAATGATGAACGTTGCGGACGATATCGACGGTCTTGATCATCTCGCTCATGGTCTGGGCGCTTGAACCTTTGATGCCTGAACTTAGGAAAAGTCCTTCCACATAATTTCTTTTATAGAATTCTATAAAGGTCTTGGCCAACTCTTCCGGAGTAAAGCTTATCCTGTTGATATCATTGGAACAGCGGTTTTGGCAGTAACGGCAGTTATTCTTGCAGACGTTGGTCTGCAAGACCTTGAATAATGAAACGCAGCGGCCGTCGGGGGTCCAGCTATGGCAGATCGGCGCGCTGGAAAGCGTTCCAAGCCCGCGGGGGGCCTTGGGCGAAGCGCTGGCTGAACAGGAGGACGCGGCGCAGACATCATACTTGGCCGCGGTTCCCAGAATATCAAGTTTATCGGTTAGTTCCATGGGGTATATTTAAACCTTGCGCAGGAGGCCGACCATTTTGCCCAAGAGTCTGATCTGTTTGTCGCCCTTATGGACAATTATCGGGGACATACTGCTATTCGCCGGGACCAGTTCGATCATATTGCCTTTGGGAAAATATTTTTTCAAAGTTACTTCATCATCGATCAGGGCCGCGACGATATCTCCTTTATCGGCAGTAGCCTGGCGCTTGATGATCACATAATCGCCTTCGGTAATATGTTCTTCGATCATGGAATCTCCCCTGACCCGCAGAGCGAAGGTTTCATCGGCATTA
>JBAZXJ010000015.1:0-13610 GCA_041659865.1 Candidatus Margulisiibacteriota bacterium
TTGGCGCTGTCGTGCCAATATAGACGTTCTGGGTGGGGAACATCGGGTAAGGTTCGGGAATGCTTGTCGGCACTACGTTCTGGGCCTGTACAGAGATCGTCGTGACATAAACCGACTGCTGGGTATGGTTCAGCTTGTCCTTGAGCTGAGCCACGCTAATGGGAGCTGTCCCGCTCTGCGTTGGTACGAACGTACAACGGCCCTGCCATTCGGTCATCGCGCTGACCATCCAGCCCTGATGATTTATTGGTACGGTCTGGCCGCCAGGTAGCATCAGCATAACGTTCGGTGGATTGGCCGTGCTTACCCCTGAACCGGTATCCGCTATGTTCACGAAAATATTCAACGTTGTATTGGTCGCGCTCGGATTCTGGGTGATCATCACGCTGGAGATCGTTGGAGGCGTACTATCTATCGAAAAATACGATACGCACCAGCCGCTGGTCGCCGCACCTTCTTCTAAACGTACCTGCCAGTGATATCCTATGTTATCGGTCAGAACAGTATTGCTGGTCCCGACCAGGTAACTGCCAATGGTCGGTATGCCATAAGCGTGAAAAACAGTATTGCTATTGAAAGTAGCCGAACGGTAGTCCTGGATCAAGGTGCTCAAATTGTCCAGAACTTGCAGGCGGTAGCGGGTATTGCTGTTGTAGGTGACCAGATTAAAGGCAAAGGTCGGATGCGGATTTTCCACCAATACGCTGTTGCTGGGGAATAGATTGTTCGGGGTAACCAGCGTCAGCAATGGCACATAGCCAGCGCTGACCGTAACGACCTGCTGATAAACCGGGGTCTTAAAATTCCCCAGCTGGTCATAAATACCTGTGACATTGATCGTCGCATTCCCGCTGATCGCGGAATTAAAAGTACAGACCGCCTGCCATTCCTTAAAAGTGCTCTGGATCCAGCCGGTATGGCTAAGCGATACTTGCTGACCGTCCGGCAGAACTATCCAGGAGATCAATGGACTGGCAGTGCTTACCCCTATCCCCCCGCTGTCCATAACGCCTACATAAAGATTTAGAGTGGAATACAGGCCGTGCAATATCGGTGCGGAGACGATCCCAATGGTCGGCGGTATGTTATCAACATAAAAATAAGAAACGCTCCAGGCGCCGGTCACACTGTTCTCTTCAAGCTGGACCTGCCAGTGATAATTAATGCCTGGGGATAATGTGGTGGAAGCGCTCCCGGTCGAATATGTCCCGCCAATTGCATTGCTCATGCTGTGGTTAATGGTCAGCGTGTTGATAGTTGGCGATAAGTAATCGTAGATCAACACACTGCTTCCGTCATAGACCTGTAAGCGATATTTTGAACCAGGATCAGAAGTTGCAACGCCGAAATTGAAGGTCGGCTGATTGCTGGCCACATAAGCATTTCCGGTTGGGAATATGCTATTTGGGGTCGCAGGATATACGTTGCCAATGGTCAGCTTGCTAGCTACGGACCATGGCCCCCAGATGCCAGATCCATGGTGATCTAAAGCTGTCATCCGCCAGTAGTAAACGCCATTATTTAAGGTCGAGGCTATATAGTTAGCGGTCGCCACACTGGTATAGTTGGCCGTATCAAAAGATCCCGTGCCTATAGAGGCCGACGCCAGGCTCTGATCCAGTCTTTGGATAAGTACATTGAAGCTTGGATCGCTGGCGATCTCGAACTTGGCCAGCAAGGTTTCCCGTCCGGTCTGACCAGCCGGGTCTTCGATCTTTCCATAAAAACTATTGACGCTCTGGCTTGAGACAAAATTATCCGGCGGAGATAGATTGATCGCCTGGGTTGGCGGATTGGTCGAAAAGCTTCCTCCTCCGGCCGCGAAAGGATCGGTCAGCCACGGCTCGTGATCGATCAGCATGCCGGCACTGCTGTTGAACTTGCTGTTGTTCAAAGGTTGTTCATAATAGTTGTAATCTACGCTGATGGTCACGGTGTTGCTGATATTGGATATATAACTCCCGCTGCCATATAGATCATTATTATTGAAGTCGAATATCGCAGGCAGCGCTGTGGCCTGGAAGTTGAGTCCGTTCGAACATTCAATGAACCAGTTATGGACAGCATGGAATTTGCTTCCGCCGTAGACGACGAGGGCCGCAGTTTGAATACCGCGCAGATAGGTATATTCGATATCAAGAACACCGCTGTCGTTTAACATTATGCCGTCGAACCTGCCGCTGCCGACACTGCAAGTTATTTCGTTGGGGTTACCGGAAACACCATAGCAAATAAAAGCTCCGTTGCCATAAATATTGATCACCGCTGGGTCCGTATTAACGAACGCTACTTTTGCTCCTCCAGTAGGTGCTATCCCGTCTTTTTCCAAGCCTAGGTTCAAGGTCGCGCCGGAAATTATCTGCAAGTTACCGGTGATCTGGTAGACGGTATTGCCATACATATTAACGTTACTATTAATGGTTACCGGGCTGGCATAAGAACCGCCATGGATCAAAAAGGGATTAAGCGATGTCCCCTTAGGGGTATTGTCAGAAAAATCAGCGATGGTCATATAGGGCTGGTAATCGATCAACCCGGTGGATCCATCTATGAACTTGGCCGGAGCAGGCGGTTCGGAAAATACGCACATTTCCGCGCTGAAGGGAAAGCCGGCTCCGTTTTCCTGGATAAAGTTCGTATTGCTGGTAGCGAATTCTTCCCCTTGAAGTTTACACATGTTCGCGGTCGCGACAAAGAGCGCCGTATTGTTCCCTGCAAACCTCGTCCGGAAGATCTTCCCTTGAATACCTGGGGCGCCTAACACTAACCCCATTGAGGTGTTGTTGATCACCGGACAATTATCCATCTCCAGATAGGCCGTGCCCAATAGATCAATGCCGATCATATTATTGCTGATCGTGGTCGAGTACATTTTCACATAAGAATTATCACTGACCTTTACGGCAACGCTGCCCGTTACATTCTGGATTATCGCATTATCAATAAGGCCTATACCCTGGTTGATGAACTTGATCCCGTTCCAGCCGGAGGTCGGGACTTCACCTCTGAACAATACCGATGAGGTAACTAGTCCACCCATAACCTCAAGCCCGCCCATGACGGTCAGGTCGCAGCCCTGCTTGAAATAGACCTGGACCCCCGGACTGATATTCAGGGTTGAACCAGAATTAATAAATATTGAAGAGGTTACTAAAAAGGGGCTGTTGCCGATCGACCAGTTACCGGAGACACTGCCCCCGACGCTCGTACCATTTTGCGTATTGTTGTTCACATTAATACTCGTGACCAGGAACTCCCGATAATCCATATTAGTTTTGAAAACCGCCAGCTTTAGCCAATATTGGCCGTTCGGGACCAGGGTCGTATCCCAGGTCGCGATCGCACTGCTAAATCTTGGAACGTAACTTAAGTTCAGGGTCGTCCCGCTCGAAATATTAAAGGTCGGTCCGTAAGAGACCACATAATGGTCAAAAGAGGGAACGTCGGCAGTCCCCATAATATTGATAAAACTATTAATTGTATTGCCGCTCACCGGAAAGGTTATCGAGACCTGGAAGGTCGGGGACGTAAATGGATATATCCTGATCGGGCTGATAGGCAGATACGACACGTAATCGGTGATTCTACCGCCAAGACCTCCGGCATTGCTGTTATGGCTAGGACCCGTTGCATCCCCCCAATAATTAAAGCGTGCATCGATCGTGGTCACGGTTAAATTATTGATGCCAAAGCCGCTATTGAACACAATATCTGAAGAACAAATATATCCAGTATTCCAAATACCAAAAGCACGGATCCCGTCGACCGAACTTTTTTCGATCGAGGAATATGAGATAACTAATTTTGGTGAAGCCACCAAAAGAATATTTGCACTACTGATCGGATTACCTCCGTAGCGTACGATCGCTCCGTTAAGCGTTACTTCTCCGGTGCCATCTATCCTGATCCCAGCCCAGTCCCCCGGATTGGCAGCACTGCTCGAGCTGTCCAGGTTACTATCCCCACCGGCACTGTCATCTTTAAATGAGGTAAATATCACAGGGTTGCTGGTGCTACCCTGAACGTCAAGATTTCCGGATACGTTCAGCATGCTGTTGGCGCTGACAAATTTAACTACCGTTCCGGGGAAAATACGCAAGGTTTCACCGACCGGAACATTTATGCTTCCGCTAACGATATACGGTCCACTTCCGGCTACCCAGTTCCCGGTAACATTCCCCGCGATCGCTGTCGTAGTTACCGGAAGGTTCATTATCCTGACCGTCGAGAAGGGAAGATAATTCACATAATCAGTGATCCCGCTGCCAATACCACCGGCATTGCTGCTATGGCTCGGGCCTGTTGGATGGCCCCACCAGTTGGAGGGCGCATTGATCGTCGTCACTGTAATATTATTTATACCAAAGTTGTTGTTGGAATGGATATCTGAAGAAGTGATCCCTCCTATCCCGATCGCACCCATGACCTTGATGCCGTCCTGCAAGCTATTTTCAATGGAACAGTTGCTCATCATCAACTTTGATATGTTATCGATCAGAACATTGGCTTGATATGGGGCGTTCCCGCCATATCTAATGATCGCTCCGTTCATAGTAACCTGGCCCGGTCCACCAATTTTCATTCCGCCCCAGTCCCCTTTTTGGCCAAAGGTAGCGGTGCCATCGCTATTGGTATCGCCTCCAGCCTGGTCATCTTTTAAGGAGGTGAAGAATACTGGATTGCTTGTTGTTCCCTGAACATCAAGATTTCCGGATACCAGAAAAAACGCGGCGCTGTTAGCAAATTTTATTACGGTCCCTGCCCCGATATTCAGGCTTTGGCCTGCTTCCAGCTCAATGGAAGTACTGACCACATAAGGGCCGCCTGTCGGCGTCAAGTTGCCGGACACAAAACCGCTGATCGGCGTAACGCCATAGCAGTTCAGTCCGAACAGCAGGACGGCTCCGATAAGTAACCCGAAAAAAGTACGCTTCTTCATATTAATCCTTCGCTATAATACCGGCGGCTGCGGCGGCCTGGCGCCTCCCGGTTCCTCTACGACCGGCGGCAGAGTAAAGACCCTGTCCCCGCTTATGCTCTTTAATTTCCAACTGTCTTCCTTAACAAAATTCAGCTGTGACGCACCGCTCTCTGTCTTGCTGGTCCCGATTTCAGTATACGACTTGCTCCAGCGGAACTGCGCGGTCGCCTGTGTTTCGCCCACCAGATCGATCACCATACTGCTAACGCTTAAATTAATGTTGCTCCAGGCGGAGAAGGCCTGGTCCAGATCATTTTGCAGAGTGCCTTTTCCGCCATAATAACTATCCGAAACATAATTTATCATGCTGATCGTGTCTTCGTTGCTGAACAAACGAACCAGGTCCTGTACGATACTGGTAAGCAGCTGGGTATTGGTTATCCTTTGATAGATCACGGAGACCTGGTCCATTAAACTCGGTTCCGACTTGATGCCCAAAGTATTCTCCGCCCTGATCTGGACCTCGTAGGTCGTATTGGTCGCAGGCGTAAATTGATAAGTCCAGGCGGTCGTTCCTTCCGCTGTTCTCCAGGTCCGCCCTCCGTCTATGCTGACCTCCACCTTCTTGACCTGCATCATGCTCTGCGACGCCCGCCCCCTGATCACGATCATATTGCTGATCAGATTGTCCGACTGCAGATTCATTTCTCTACTGCCCAGGTTGTCCAGGCTCTGATTACAGATGAACACAGCTTCGATCGCCGGCGGAACATTGGGGACCAGCACTTCGGTTTCCTGTCCCCTGGGTTCAGCTATGCGTAAATTATTCAAAGCCGCTACCCTGTATTTCAGCATTCTGCCGGCGGCTATCCCGCTAATGTCCAGAACAATATCCTTGTATTCGGTTTGCCTGGCGGTCAGTCTGGCTATTTCCTGGTTATTTCTGTAGAGGACAAATCCGCCGAGATTTTCCTCCGTATCCGTCCCCCAATTTAATACTACTTTTCCGTCCAATATCTCCGCGAGCAATCTCTCGGCTTTGGGAAAGACCGGGCCGACCGGCGGTCGTAATGGCATTGGGCTGGTCGGAATGATATTTTCGGTTGGCGCCAGATCCCGCCATGGAGCATAAGTCTGCTCGGTAACTACGGCCGGCGTATTTAAGGTCGGGGTGGTTACAATGAAAACATTTCTGGAGACCTGGCTTACCGTTGCCCCGGGCACATTGATGCTTGGAACTCTGTTGCCGGTCGGCTGGACGTTAGCAGTACCGACCACTGCATTAGCTGTGGAGGTGCGGCTTCTTTCTCTTTCCATTAATTGCTGTCTGATATTGTTCAGCATATTCTGCTCTTCTGCAGATAGTTCACGAGGAGTTGTCGGCGCTTCTCCGCCAAAAACAAATACGCCTTTATTAGCAGGCACGCCGACCGGCATCCCGCTCTGGCCCTGGACACTGACCTCGCCATCAAGGACCTGGATGTCGGCCAGGCGATCGTTCTCATCATAACGCACTAAATAGGAGGTCCCTTTGACCGCAGCCACGGCTACAGGGGTCTTGATCGAGAAGCCCTGGTCCTTCCCCTTCATCTTTTCCACCCTGGCGAAGGCTTCACCCTTGATCAGGCTTAGCAGGGTCTTCTTTTCCAAAGACCCGGTCTGCCTGGCCTGCTCGATCTCAAGACTGGAAAGCTCGGCCAGCCTGACCACATCGCCTATGCTGAACTCCAGCTCTGCTTTCGAGCTTTCTTTAGTAACGATCACATCGCCTATGCTTAATGGCATATCAAGATTAGCTTTTACCCATTTATTCTCCGCGGCCCGGTAAACTTCCACTTTCCCCTGGAAAAAGATGATCGTCGCCGCCGGCTTGGCAGCGGAGATCGCGCTGAGCACTGGGAAGCTTATGAGCAACATCCCTAAAATTATTTTTTTTAACATTATCCCCTCCACTATTTATTGTTCTACGCCCCCGTCATTGCGAGGAGGCATCCGACGTGGCAATCTTTACAAGGGAGCCCCTTCCGAGATTGCTTCGTCGCCCCGCTGCGCCTGCGCGCTGAAGCGCTATGGCGCACAAGCGCGGGACTCCTCGCAATGACGGGGCCCCTCTACAAGCTCATACTCCCCTCAACGCTCAAAATACTCTCCCGATAATTCTTGCTGGCATCAGCAAAAGTATAATCATTCAGTTTGTAACGTGCCGCTACTTTATTATTCTCGCCTAACTGGTTTTCCCAGGCCAGGTCGTAGAGAGCTTTTTGCATATCCTCACTGATCGTCCGGTGCTTGGTCCACCATAAGGTGTTAACGATGATCTTCTCGGTCGCGGTCATTCCGTAAGTAAAATTCAACCCTAACTGGTTCGTGGAATTGACCGCTTTACTATATTGCTCGATATCATTTTCATATTTGTAATTCGCGCCCAGCAATAAGTTCTGCGCCAACAGCTTTTCTCCTTGCAGGGTCAGCGCGTAGATATTTTGAGCGATATTGGCGTTGCCAGATGACGCGTTGTCTGTTTTGTCCCTTAGTCGATAATCAAATATCAGATCAACTTCGCCCAATTGCTGCCGGGCCCTGATCTGGTTGAGGTCCGTATTGTCATTAACTGAATTGTCATCGTTCTGCCGCCTGGTTATTTCCTTTATGAAGAATAAAGACAGGTCCTGTCTCGGTTTATAGTTAACTTCCAGCTTGGGCACAGAGTTGGTTTGGGTCGCGCTCTTCCGCCCGCCAAGGTTGTCGTTATAATTCCGGTAGCTTATTTTTGCCGCCAGCGTATTCTGATAGAACGAATTCTGATACTCGGCACGGATCTCGTTAATATCATTCTCAACCGGTAAGCCTATATTAAAGAACCTGTCCCCGACCCGCTTAAATTGAAAGGTCGTCTTGGCCAAGCCGTCAGTTAGTGCCCCCCGCAGGTTTAAAGCAATGTCCCCGGCCTTGCCAATCGTTGCCGTACTGTAACTGCTGGCGGCGTATTCTCCTTGTAAAGCCAAATTCTTAAGGTAAGCATTCTTCCATCTGAAGCTTCCGCTATAGACCATATTGTCCTTTGCCTCTGTATTAAGAGAAGCACTGTTAGCATATTCAGAACTGATGAAGAATTCGCTCTGCCAGTCAAACTCTCTGTTTAGCCGGCCTTCGGCATGAGCGCCAATGACCTGGCTACGGTAGCTGGTACTCCTGGACTCGTCGACTAATTCTTCCCAGGTCCTGTTGCCCAAGCCCAGGATCGCACTCACGGACAGATCGTCGCTGAGCGTGAACTTGCCCAAAACACCTTTTAGCTTTTGATTGAAGGAATACTCTGAATAATACTCGGTAAAGTCGCCGAAAATAATATCCTGATTAGGTTTACGCCATTCCGCCTGGAGCCTGTTAATAGCGATGTTCTTTTCACCGATCCTGGGCAGGGTATTAAGTTCACCGTTGAACAGGGTAGTAAATCTGTCCTCATTGGCACCCCGGTCCGAAGTACGTATATCCAAAAGCTCCTTGACCGAAAAACCGGCCCGCTCAAAACTGCTATCTGTCATGCCCTGAACATCGGTCAATAAGAGAACAGTATTGCTTTGGATAACGCGCTGGCTGTTACTGGCCCTGACTTGGACGGCCAATTCCTCCTGTACCGCCAGCGCTTTATATTCGGATAACAGCTTCTGTAATTTTTCGCGAACCACATCTTTTTGACCGATCAGACCAGCCTTTTCCTGTTGAAGTCTGAATTGCACCATTGAGATAGCGCTGGCCCGGTCCAGGGCATCCTTGAGCCGGGCATTGATGGAAACTGCGTTAGCGTTCGGCTGCCTTAGCTCTTTAGCCGCAGCCGCCTGCTTTTGGAGCAGTAACTGGCTTTCATTTACAAGAAGCTGCTCATTTTGGCTGATCACCATAAGACGGTTCGTTATAGCCTGATTTTGGCTGACCAGTTCATCGCTAGTTTCGGCGGCAAATGCTGTCAGGCAGGTAAGACTTATTGCCAACAAGAATAGTATGGACAAAATATGCTTCATAAGGTTGGTCATTATAGCATATTTTGGCGGTGGGGAAAGGGAGCAGGCAGGTAGGGGGCAAGTGCCTGCAAAGCCTCGGACACTGAGCTTGTCGAAGTGCCCGGGTGGGCAACACCTCTCCACTAACCCCTCTCCGCCAAACCGATGCGGTTGGCAGAGAGGGGAAGGATAGTTTGTTTCATTTTGATACGACCTCAATATAGGGGGTAGCGGGGAGATGGCAGGTTGGCCAGACCTACAGCAAAAAATATAAAGGATACTGGACGAGCTGCCCCGAGTGGCGGCTGGGATACGCCAAGGGAATTCTTAAAACCGTAGGTGTTAAGCGGTTTTTCTTTATGGAATGTTTCTTTTTGGCGGCAAAAAGAAATATTCCCGGGGTGCAGGGGCAGAGCCCTTGCATATAAATAGCCGGCCGCAGGCTAGAATGGGCTGCTCGGTAGGCATTGGGATGCATGTCAAAGTATTCGTGCACATCGCTTTAGGCTGCTGCTATTATCTTGATCCGGCAATCCCTCCTCGCCTTAATACAATTCCCGATATTTCAATGACTTTATCGTTCCATTGTTATTAGTGGTGAATCTTATTATATTCGCTGATGGCCTGGTGATCGAAACGGACTGATCCCCTCCTCTGACCGTCGAGTGAACAGTGGTAACATTTATGCCACCGGTGTTATATACCGTTATTATCCAAACATAATTAGCAGCAACGGGGGCATCGCCCCACATTATGCCAAAGACCTCGTACATTTTTGACGAAGCATCGGTAACGCCAGCACCGCCAAAATTCCAGTCGTAGGTATTAGCATAGGTCCCGGCAACGACAACGCCGTTGATCAAATTACCGTTGATCTTAGCTGGGCCATTTACATCCAGCATTGCACCAGGATTAGTAGTGTTGATACCGACACTGCCATCGCTTTTTATATACAAGCGCTCAGCAGCGTTAACGCTTATATAAAACTCGGTGCCTCCAACCGAAGCGATATAGGGCCGTGAAGAGTTATCAATACCAAGATCCACCCCTCTGTTGTAATTTGCCACTCTGATAAAAGGCGAGAAATTGCCTCCGGAAGGATGCCCATAGATAAAGGCGGTTGCATTGCCTCTGCCCTGAGTTCCCGGATAACCATCGATATTAGACTGGATATCAAGTTTGGCTAAAGGCGCAACTGTTCCGATCCCTATAATGCCAGCCGTAAGACCATAAGGGGTATTAACCCGGCCAGAGGAACCATAGATCGTCATGGCATCGAACATAACCCCTGTGTCTAGACGCGGCCTGAAAGCAAGATTAACCGCATAATCACGATCAGAATCTCCGCCAACGATATAAGCATTTGAGTCAATCCCAGAATATCTGCCAAGATAAAGAAAACTATTCTGGTCGTCCATCTGCGTAATTGTTCCCTTTACCTGCAGTTTGCCCAAAAGAGGATTGGTCGTCCCTACCCCAATATTGCCGGCATTGGTTATGACCATTTTTGCGTTACTCGCCAGACTCCAGGGGGTATCTGCAGGATCAGAATCAGAAGCCTTGGTGGCAAAAGTGAATCCTCCGTTCATCTCCAGCAAGCTTTGGGGAATGGTAATGCCTGCAGATTTTGAATAACCTAAGGTTCCAATATTGGGCTTTACCATATTCCCCAAGACCAGAGCGGCGATCGAATAGGCTGAACCAAAATAGGTATATGGCTCAAAAGCCATACTGCTTCCGTTTGTCGGACCGGCAATGGAGAGCTTGGTCTCAGGCGCGGTAACACCGATCCCGACATTGCCTCCACTGCTTATTCTCATTCTCTCGTTACTGCCTGCTGTCCAGAACAACAAGCGGCCATTTACGTTGCTAGCTGAAAAGCCTAGTCCTCCTGCGCCATTTGCCTCAAGTAAACCTGCATTCGCTATATATCTTCCGCTTGTAGCATAGCCTGAGCCCAGAGAGTAACCGATCAGTGCATTCAAGTCCGTAGCCGCTTCTAATTGGGCAAAGGCACCAGCCCCTGTATTCGAATTTTGGACTCGGACCTTCGTTCCTGCTCCTTGATCCTTATTGATATGTAATGCTGTTAAAGGGTTGGACGTTCCTATACCTATCGCCCCGTTCGTCGAAACTGTAACCGCCGACACCCCTCCCATGCTCAATCCCCCTGCCTGCAAAGCATAGCCCACGCTGTTGATCTTGGTCCGGGGAGACAATGTTTCTCCGTTCACCACGACCTGCAAATAAGCGTTATCCGTAACAAAAGTGTTCGGACTTATCGGGTTGGAAGTATCGCCAAGCACCACGCTATAAATGCCCTGGTTAACTTCTACGCTGGGAAGCGTTTGCTGCCAGAGCAGAGCTCCCGCAGTCGGGTCGGTATAGATCTTGAAGTCCATCGGCAAAGTTGAATTCACCAGCGCGCCGTTCTGCAGCAACCTCCCAGAATATGTTAATTGATTCGGTACGGCGAAAGCCGTTACGGACAGAATTGTCAGGGCCAGAATAGCTAATAACGATCTTTTCACAAATCCTCCAGTTAATATATTTTCTGGTGTAATTCTACCTATATATAGATACGGTTGGCAATCGATATTTTCGGTAACGGGTTGGCATTATAAATGGTAGGCGCGCGGCTTCAGCCCGCTGCTCCCAGGGATTACCCGATAAAAAGATCCTTGGCCGTGATCTGGCTAAATGGTACTACCTTTACCTTGTCATGCAAGGAGTAAGCCTTGTCACCCGGATAAACGATCCAAAGCTGGGCTAACTTAAGGTCTTCTAGTGCCGAGAGCATTGACGGCGTTAGCTTGGGCGAATCAGAGAATTTACACTCCACCCCGAACAAGGTCCCGTTATCCATCCATAACATATCCAATTCCGCGCCATTATGCGTCCGCCAGAAAAAAACTTCTTCTCTGCGTTTCTGAATGATCTGGACGATCTCTTCCAGAACAAATCCTTCCCAGGACGCGCCGACCTTAACCGAACCATAAACATTATTCAATGAGCTAAACCCCAGCAAGGCATGGAATATTCCCGCGTCTCTGATGAACAGCTTGGGATTCTTTACCTGACGCTTGCTGATATTGGCATGCCACGGCTGCAATAAACGGATCATGAAAGTACTTTGGAGAATTTCTAAATAACGGCGAACCGTAGTGTCTGATATGCCAAAGGCTCGGCCTAATTCCGAGTGATTTATTATATTGCCATGATAGTCGCAGAGCATTAACCAGAATCGGCGCAAGATATTGGCCGGAATAGAGATGCCAAGCTGAGGGATATCCCTCTCCAGAAAACTGGTAATATACTGTTCCCGCCATTGCGCACTGGCTTGATCATCCTGTGCCAAATAGGACAGCGGAAATTTCCCCCGGTACCAGAGCGCCGGCCAATTCTTTGGACCGATATCCTGCAAACGAAATCCGCCCAGCTCGTAATAGGCGATCCGGCCGGCTAAAGATTCAGAGCTTTGTTTGATCAGATCTTTTGAGGCACTGCCCAGAATAATATACTTTTGCTTGTTCTTGTGGGTATCGACCAGGTATCTTAATAAAGGAAATAGTTCAGGCTTGCGCTGTATTTCATCTATAACTATAGTTCCAGAACAATTTTCCAGTACGGTCTGCGGATTATCAAATACGGCCAGATCGCGAGGGTTTTCCAGATCGAACCGATGTTCCGCTTTGATACCTGAAACGATCGTTGTTTTCCCTGACTGCCTTGGCCCCAGTATAGCAGTAACTGGGAACTGCTCGATAAGTTTGGCGATTTTTTGCTCATCTTCTGAGCGATCGATGTTTAACATGGTCATATTCTAGCATATTGCCATGAAATATCAACTGTCGCCACCGACATTTCATGGTCAACCCGTTTGGGGCTCATGGCCTTACGCGAAAAGGCCGGCACTTCGACAGGCTCAGTGACCGCAAGCTCTGCAAGCAGCAGCTGGGTGATCTTATAGCCGCCCCAGCACCTCTGCCAACCGCTCAACCTCTTTCTCATCATCTTCCCCAGGCTTATACGCCTCGCCAAAAACTATTTTAACTTTGCTAAATGGATAAGGGATCAAATAGCGGTCCCAACGGCTCTTTAGTTCCCAATACTTCTCCATTTTGACCACGCAGGGGACTATCGACGTATCCGTGGACCGCGCCAGAAAGAACAATCCCGGTTTGACCTGCCGGCCTGGTCCCAGCGGTCCGTCCACGGCGATTATCCCGTCAAAACCCTTCTTGATCTCCCGGACGAACTTGGCCATCCCCTTGGCGCTACCGTAAGCCATCGGGTCGCTAGGCAGTACTATTGTCTTGTAGCCAAGTCGTCTGGCACACCAGCCCAGGACCTGCCCGCGCATACTTTCCATGACGAACATGACTATATCGCGGTATCTATAATGAAAGAACGGCACAAAGGTCGCCTGATGCCAAAGCGCGAAGATTATCCGCTCTTCTTTTTCCCAATTTTCCTCGTTAATGATCTCCAGCTTGAGAGTTTTGTTAATGAACACTATCACGAGCCAGTAGCAAAAGGCTATTATATCAACTAGTATTTCTTGGAAGATATTCATGGTACTGCTATATTATAACCCTAATGCCTAAATTATTACTAATCAATCCTGTGGCTAAAATACAGGTCAAAGGGGCCCGCCCCTTCGGTGGCTACCAGATGTCGCCCTTGAG
>JBAZXJ010000016.1:0-13145 GCA_041659865.1 Candidatus Margulisiibacteriota bacterium
ATGCGTATTCGTTCAATTTGGTAGCCTCCTTTAGGTTGTTTTATTCTACACCTAAAGTGTTACCTATGTGTTCCAACCTAAGAGTATCTGGTGGAAGTTAGCATGACCTCCGTCATTGCGAGGAGGCATCCGACGAAGCAATCTCTATAACGAATACCCTTCCGAGATTGCCACGTCGCCCCGATGCGCCTGCGCGCTGAAGCGCTATGGCGCACAAGCGCGGGACTCCTCGCAATGACGGGCGGCCCTCCTTTCCTCCCTGTATTCCTGATATCCCAGTTCGGCAAATTGACAAAACCGCCCCCCCCTAATTAATATACCCAATACCCTAACGTATTTAGGGAATATAAGCAGGAGGAAACAGATGAGTAAAATGCGTTGGCTTGTGGTTTTGGTGCTTGCGGTTGCGATGATGGCTTCGGCTGCGGTAGTGTGTTTTGCGGAAGGATATACTTATATCGATTCCAATGCTGGCGGAGTTAATGTTGAACTGACCAATACTGATGATCCGTCTGACGGACCAAAGATCTCTACGGTACTTGCTGACGCAAAGAAAATATTTCCTGCCTGGATCAAAGAAAAGAATGTCCCTGCGGTTAAGACCTATTATGTGAAGAGCGCTAACGAACTAAGGATCCGCGCGGCTTCCTGGCAGCCGATCGATCGTATCGATTACTCGCTTATCGGCGTGACCAAGCCGGTCGATAACTCCGGGAACTATTATCTTTATAATGCAGAGCTCCGCTATACCCGTTCGATCGGCAGCAAGAAATGGGTAGTTGATAAGGGCGGAAATGGGACCAGTATCACCCTGGGTACTGGCCAGCCTGGTGATAATGGCATTCATTTGATCAATGCCAACAACGAAGACCTGACCCTCAAGGAAAGCATTGAGAGGCAGAAAAGGGAAGCTGAGGAATACGAGAGACAGCAGGAAGAGTATAACAAAAAGAACGACAAGAAAAAGAGAGCTCCTGCAGAAGAGAGATCTGAAACCCCGCCAGATGATGGTACAGGTTCCGGCTCTGGTTCTGACGTAGAGAAGCTGATCCCTAGTTTCAAGTTCTAGGTAAAACTATTATTTAGCAAGATGACCTAGATAAGGCAGGGCGTAAAACCCCTGCCTTATTATTTACCCCACCTTGTTCCTTGTCAGGGATTGTGCTTTAATTATGGCTATGATCAACACAGAAATGCCGGTCAATATGCCTTTGACCTCCAGTATCAGCAGCAAAAGACATTTAACGATAGCCGATTGTGATGCTATCGACCTGGCCAAGGAATTCGGGACGCCGCTTTGGGTCCTTGATGAGGAAACGATCAGAGAAAATTGCCGCAAATACAAGAAAGAATTCCAGAAGCATCATACTGACGCCGAGGTGGTCTATGCCAGCAAGGCCCTGTCCAATACTGCCGTACTGCAAATAGTGACCAGCGAAGGCCTGGGCATTGATGTCGTTTCCGGCGGAGAGCTTTATACCGCTAAAATGGCCAAGGTAGCTCCGGAAAAGATCTATTTTCATGGCAATAACAAATCCGCCAGTGAGCTGGAAGAAGCTTTGGATTATGGCGTAGGCCGGATCGTGGTCGATAACCTCCAGGAGATCGAAAAGCTGACCAGGATCGCTACCGAAAAGAACAAGCAGGTAAATATCCTGCTGCGGGTCAATCCAGGGATCGAAGCCCATACCCATGAATTCATTCAGACCGGGAAAGTAGACTCTAAATTCGGTTTTAGCAAAGAAGTGCTGGCGGATATAGTGCAAAAAGTGCAGGGCATCCCTTGCCTGCAATTTTGCGGTCTGCATGTTCATATCGGCTCCCAGATCCAGGAAACAAAGGCGTTCCTGTTAACGATAGAAGAGATCCTCGATACCTGGAGCCTGGTCCGGCGCAAGACCAAAGCCGAACTGAAGGAATTGAACCTGGGCGGTGGGATAGGGATAGAATACCTGCCGACCGAGCTTTCCCCTCAAATTGAACATTTTGCCCGGGATATAACCAAAACTCTGGAATACAAGATCAAGGAACTGAAGATCCCCAAGCCGAAACTGATCATTGAACCAGGCCGTTCGATAATCGGCAAAGCTGGTATTACGTTATATACAGTAGGTACGATCAAGGATATTCCTGAGGTCAGAAAGTATGTTTGCGTAGATGGCGGCATGGCCGATAATCCCCGGCCGATAACTTACGGCGCCGCTTATGACGCGGTCATCGCCAACAAGATACTGGAACCGAAGAATGATGTCGTGACCATTGCCGGGAAATTTTGTGAATCCGGGGATATACTGATCAAGAACTTTCATCTGCAGAAAGCAGAAGAAGGGGATATTTTGGCTGTCTTCAGCACAGGCGCTTATAACTACTCAATGTCCAGCAACTATAACCGCTTCGTTAAACCAGCCATGATCCTGGTCAATAAAGGCAAAGCAAAAGTGATCCTGAAAAGGGAGAACTACGAAGACCTGGTCAGAAATGACCTTCCTCTATGATGTACGGCGCGTAGATATATTCCAGGTCTTGCAAATGTTTCTTGACCTCGATATTCAACATATTGCTGAAGAGATCTAGTACCCCAAGCGCATTACTGCCGGAATCCTCCTCATAAGCTCCCCGCATTCTCTCGGCGATGAACCTGTTCAGTTTATGTACCCGTTGGTAGATCTTGTCCAGACCGTCCAGATCAAAGTCAGGTTTTCTGCCTCGTAAACCCATGAAATACTGCCCCAGCATGTAAGTGCTGGTTGCCCTGAAAAGTGTTTCTTGCAGATTGGAGAACGGAAGATGAAAGCGGACCATCGGCTTTAATTTTTCCATCACCGAACAGCCGGAGGCGACCATCAAGATCCCCAGGATAGCGCTCATACCCTCCTGGACAGAGGTGGTCTTGCTGAAATTACGCTCAGCTGTGACGACCGTAATATCGGCAGTTTGGTAAGAGGGAACATCTTTGAACGTATCGATGAGATGAGCGATGTTAGCGGCTACCGGACAGTATTTATATAAACTGGCATCCATTGGGCAATGTTCACAGCGGTTTTTGTTCAGCAAGGCCCAGTCTGGAACGACACGGTCTTCCGGGTGAACTATGCGCAGGCTCAGCTCATCGAGATTCACCGTAAAAGAGTGGTGATGGCTTTCTGAAAGTTTAAAGATATATTCG
Source organism: Candidatus Margulisiibacteriota bacterium (assembly GCA_041659865.1). Lineage (GTDB taxonomy): Bacteria > Margulisbacteria > JBAZXJ01 > JBAZXJ01 > JBAZXJ01 > JBAZXJ01. The sequence continues at coordinate 3,167 of JBAZXJ010000016.1, forward strand.
ATGCGGATCATATCTTGTTTGCTTTAGCTATTATCAGCAAGCCTTTTAAGGTCAGCAGCTCATCTATCCGGTCGACCTGCGGAATATGCGCGCAGATCATTTTGGCATAACCGCCGGTCGCGATCACTTTGACCTTTTTCCCGATCACCGGACGCATCCGTTCGATCATGCCTTCTACCAGTCCGATGTAACCATAGAATAGTCCTGAGCGCATAGCCTGTTCTGTATCCGAACCGATCACCTTTGTCGGCTTGGCAAAACTGACCAGGGGCAGCTTGGCTGTATGCTGATGTAAGGAAAGACGGGATAAGTCTATCCCAGGCGCTATCGCTCCGCCCAAATATGTTCCGTCTTTGGTCAAAGCGCAAAAAGTTGTGGCTGTGCCAAAGTCGATGATCAAGGCGGGAGCGCCATATAGTTCATATACAGCTACCGCATTGACCAGCCGGTCTGCGCCGACCTGTGCCGGATGCTTGGTCTGAACTTTCAGATACGGCAAGTTTTTGGCCGTGACGAATTCAGCTTTTGGATATAGCGAACGCAGCGGCTGGTCAGCAGCAGGAACTACGCTGCTGACCATTACCCTGGAAAGGTCTTTGCCAAGTATCGGAAGGTTTTGGACCTCTTTGGTCAGGACCTTGCCCTGCTTGAACAGGTCGCCATTACGAAAGATCCCCCAATGGATACTGGTATTGCCGACATCGATGGTTAGGATCTGGTCCATTTGTAAATTATAACCTTTTTCAGGCGTTTAATGAAAGAAGAATATCATGTACCAAGCGTAAAGCTTTGGCTCGGTGACTGATCTCGTTTTTTTCTGCTGCTGAAATTTGGGCAAATGTTCTCTGGAAAGGAGGATAAAAGAATACCGGGTCGTAGCCAAAACCGTTCTCGCCTGCGGGGCTTGTGGCGATCGTGCCCTCCACAGTTCCCTCAACCGTCCGCTCCCAGCCTTCCGGAGATACTAAGGCCATTGCGCAGTGAAAGCGCGCAGTTCTCTTTTCCGGGGCGACACCGAGCATTTCTTTAAGCAGCTTTTCATAAAGCAGATGATCTTTAGCGCCTGGGCCAGCGTAACGTGCCGAGTATATGCCCGGGGCTCCGTTCAAAGCATCGACCGCTAGCCCGGAGTCATCGGCCAAGGTCAACAGTCCATAGGTTTGCGCATAGGCTCGGGCTTTAAGCAAAGCATTCTCAAGGAAATTCTGACCGGTTTCTTCCACTTCCTGCACTCCGGAATATTCGGTTAAATTATGTACGGTCAGAAAAGGCAAGGCCAGGATCTCGCCGATCTCCCGTGCTTTATTCTTGTTCAGCGTAGCGATCAGCAGATCGATCATAGTATTAACTCCTTTGTATCGATCCATTTAGCCTGTTCAAATCTTCTAAACCAGGTCAATTGTCGCTTGGCAAAATTACGCGTGCGCTGTTTGATCAAGGCCTTGAGCGCTTCCAGGGTCGGGATGGTATTGTCTGGATCATTACTGGTCAAATACGCTATGGATTCTTTATAGCCCAGCGCCTGCATCGCCTGCAGGCCGGCGGAGTAACCCATATCCAGTAAGCCCTGGACCTCTGCCAAGAGCCCGCTGGCGAACATCTGGTCCACCCGTTCGTCGATCCGTGCGTATAACTCCGGGCGTTCCACTGAAAGCCCGATGATCTCATACTGATCCTGTTGTGAACTTTGGGTCGCTAACCGGGACAACGGTTTGCCTGCTTGCCGGAATACTTCCAGCGCCCTGATCACGCGTTTTTTATTATGGGGATGGATCTGCCTGGCGGAAACTTCGTCAACCTTGCTTAAACGTTCATGCAGTTCTGCTGCGTCAAATGCATTCAGCTCCTGCCTAAACTCCTGATCAGGCGGGATACTGGTAAAAGAAAGACCAGAGAACAAAGCGTTCAGATATAAGCCAGTTCCACCGACGATAATGACGCGTTTATTTCTGGCAGATATTTCCGTGATCAGACGGGCAACATTTTGGGCGAAATCAAAAACACTATAAGGTTCATCAGGATCTAAGATATCGATCAAATGATGTCTGGTCCTGGCTAGCTCTGCAGGAGAAGGCTTTGCTGTCCCGATGTTCATATGACGGAAGACCTGCATGGAGTCGGCGGAAATGATCTCGGCGCCGGTCTTTTCAGCAAGCTCCAGTGCGTAAGCGGTCTTTCCGGCGGCCGTGGGGCCTATGATGCATAAAGGTTTCATAAAAATGATAGATACCTTAGGGCTTGTTATGTTAAAATAGCGTTATGAGCAGCCAGGGCAAATTCATTAAACGAGAAGATCTGATCAAAAGAAGCATCGCTTATGCGGTAGCGATCATTCTTTTAACCGCCATGATCATCTTCTTTATGCTGACCTCCCAGGAGACCCTGAACCGTTTTCTGAACTTCCAGGCTCAGATCATCTTTATCGCCGGCATTGTACTGGTTCTGGCTATTTTTGTGCAAATTCGTCAAACTACGGAAAGTACCACCAACGCCAAAATGCATAAAGAGCTGGAGAATACCAATACCGCTCTCGAAGAAAGCAATAGGGCGATATCAGAAAAGAAGGCAGAGCTGGAAAGGGATGTGCGTACCGCGCTGATGGTCCAGCAAGCGGTGATCAACCGCTACCAGCCGGACCTGCCCGGGATCAAGATCGCTACCCGGACGATCCCTGCTGCAAATGTCGGCGGAGATTTTTATCAGTTCATAAAACCAGAACCTGGGCACGACAGGCTGGATATAATTATCGGCGATGTGGCCGGGCATGGGGTTCCCGCTTCGCTGATCACGATCTTGACCCTGGTCCTCCTGGAACAATTGGCCAAAGAGGAAGCTCTGCCGTCGATACTACTTTTAAAGGCTAATACAATAATAGAAGAATATCTGAGGAATACCATCGTCCCTTTTGTCACGGTCTTTTATGGTACTTATGCTCCAGCGACCAGATCATTAAAGTATGCGGTAGCCGGACATCCCGCTCCATTGCTAAAACGTAACGGGCAGTGGCAAGAGCTTTCCGGCAAGGGCGTTTTCCTGGGTACTTTTAGCGACAATGTTTACGAGGAAAAAGAACTGGAAATGCAAAGCGGCGATCTGCTGGTACTCTATACCGATGGAGTCACGGAAACCAAGGACCAGACAGGCCAGTTGTATGGTTCTGAGCGCTTACAGCAGGCGATAAACGAGGCCAACTCGGTAGAGCCTTCGGTGCTCATTGAAAAAGTATTTAAGTCCCTGAGCGGGTTTTCCGCGGACAGCCAGGAAGACGACCGTACGCTATTGGTCCTAGCGTTTTAACGCTCTTTTTAATTTGCTTAAGGTGCTGATCAGCATCCTGGAAACATGGGCCTGGGAAAAATTCATCCTGCCGGCGACCTCTTCCTGGTTGAGGTTGAGGTAATAAGTAAAATAGATGATCTTTTTTTCTTTCTTGTTCAGATTATCCATCGCCATTTTCATGCCTTCGCGGTTAATGATTATTTCACTGATATCATGTTCGGAATTATTTATCGCCTCCAGCAAGGAAAGTTTTTCCTGACTATTGGAAGTTGGCAAGGGCGCGTCCAGGGAGACTGAACGAAACGCCTCAGCCGCTCCCAGGCATTCAGTCACGGTCTCCTCGGGAATGGCCATCTTTCTAGCTATCTCAATTACGGTAGGGGAGCGGTTCAGGTCCACGACCATGGTTTTGATCGCGGACTGGATGGCGGAATAGCGCTCCTGAAAACTACGGGGGATCCTGATGACCTGGGACTTGTCGCGCAAATAATGTTTGATCTCGCCGATAATGATCTGGGTGGCATAAGTAAGGAATTTCACGCCCCTGTCGCGGGAGAATTTATCCATCGCCTTTAACAGGCCGATGGTGCCGATCTGGGTCAGATCATCGATGGCTTCTCCGCGATACTGGAATCGTTTGGCTATGTGTAAAAGAAAGGTCGAGGAAGCAGCAACGACCTCATTGCGCAGCTTGGCGCTGTGCTGTTTTTCATATTTATCCATTAGCTGGTCAAGGTCAGGCGTCATGGGCGAATACTAACATGAATAATTGCGCTTATACAATTATTATGCTATATTTTGCTCAAAGAAAAGAGGGGAGTTGCCTTATGTCCTTAAGCCTGCAGATCAAAGTAAGAGAAGAGAAAAATATCCCTATAATCGACCTGATCGGCGAGATAGATGTTTATACTTACCCTCAGTTCAGCGAAGTGATCAACAAGGTGATCCATGATAACCATTTTAATATAATAGTGAATATGGAGAACGTTAAATATATTGATAGTACCGGCCTGGGTGTCCTGGCCAGCAGCGCGAACAAGATAGCGCCGAATAACGGCGTAATGCATGTGATCTGCGCCCAGTCCCATATCAAGAAAATATTCATAGTTTCCGGGCTTTTGGAAAAGAATTTCAAACTATATGACAATGAAGCGGAAGCGATCTCTTCTGTTTCCTGACACGGACCCTAAAATGCCAAACGATAACATAGTAGTTAGCTTAAAAGTTCCCAGCCTGGCCAAGTATGGGGGGATAGTTCGCGATGCAGTTTACGGCGTTGCGCTTAGAGCCGGCCTGTCCGTGGAAGATAGTGAGGACTTGCGTCTGGCGATTGGGGAAGCTTTTACCAATGCGATCCAATATTCCTACGAAGAAGAAAGAGCCGATAAGCATGTCGATATAATATGTAATACTGCCAATGGCCAGCTGGAAGTTATAATTAAGGATTACGGCCGTGGCTTTACCGAAGAGGATAAGCCTGAATCGAATAAAGTTGGGATCGGTCTGGGTATTACCTTTATGCAAAGCTTGATGGATGATGTACGGATCGAATCCGCCCTGGGTAAGGGGACCTCGATCTATATGATCAAGAAGATCTCTCCTAAGCTTTAAGCGGTAGTTGGATGATAAAAGTAGCTCCCTGACCGTATTTACTTCTAACCTCGATATTTCCCCCATGGTTCTCTATGATCTCTTTACAAAGCGCCAAACCGATGCCGTGCCCGCTGGCTTTGGTAGTAAAATGCTTGGTAAATAGCCTGGAAATATTTTCCGGCGAGATTCCGCTGCCGTTGTCCGAGATCATAATAAAGATCTTTTTACGATCGACAAAAGAATTGATAAAGACCACGCCGTTCTCTCCGGGCAGCGCCTGATAGGCATTGATCAGGATATTGGCAAATACTCTGACCAGCTGGACAGGATTGCCGATAAATTCAGCGTCCTCGATCTGCTCGATTATCTGCACATCATGCTTGCCGGCTATCTTTATCGCCTGCTTGATCACTTCTTCGATATGCAGCAGTTCCGGCGCACTTCCCTTGCCGGTATGCAGGGCTTCGTCGATCAGGTCTTCAATGTACTGTGCTGTTCTGGTAATGCCGGAAGATATTGCCTGTTCATGGCCAGCGGCTTTGCCTCTTTCGATCATTTGGACATAAGCCAGCATCCCGGTCAATCCGTTGCGCAGGTCGTGGATGGTATCTTCAATCCCATCTGTAAGGGCGGGATGAAGCTTATCGGCAGGCGGATAAACGGAATGCTCATCATCATATTTGCGGATAAATCGGATGAACTTCTGGAGCATGCCCTTATCCTGGGCGGCCAGACGGTGGATCAGCATGGCTATGGTTTGGTCTCCGCCGGAAAAGCTGAAGCCATCGATACGCCCTTCCATGGCCTGCAGGCGGCGCTGCAATTCAGTTACGACTTGCAGTATTTCTAATATAGAATGATCCTGAGGCCCTTTCCTGTGCTCTTCGGGGTCCAGGATCCTTAAATTAGCACTGTGCATAAGGTACTAAGCCTCCCTTTGAAGCTTTCTCCTATTCTTGTTATACCCAGATAGAGGTGATTTTATACATATATTATGGAACAATTCCTCTCATTACCGTCATTGCGAGGAGGCATCCGACGTGGCAATCTCGTTAAGCAATACTTTTTCGAGATTGCCACGTCGTCCCGATGCGCCTGCGCGCTGAAGCGCTATAGCGCACAAGCGCGGGACTCCTCGCAATGACGGGGCTCCTTTTGCCATCAAGGTGTTGTCCCTTCTACGTTCTAAAAGTAACTTCTTCCATGGCCGTCCTCTTCAACAATAGGTCTTTTTATGGTAATCTCTACTCAAGATGCAGCAAGTATTAGAGATCTTTAGTGGCTTCAATTGGCTGGATGTCATTGATATCCTGCTAGTCTCGTATGTAGCTTACCGCTTTTTACTCTGGTTCAAGGGGACCAGGGCCATGCAGCTTACCAGAGGTATCTTCCTGCTTTTGATCATTTATCTGGTCAGCCGTTTTATCGGGCTGGAGACCATCGATTGGCTGCTGAGCAGACTAGCGATAATAATTATCCTCATTCTGATCATCGTCTTTCAGCCGGAACTGCGCAGAATGTTAAGCAGGATCGGCCAGGGCCGGCTTTTTAATAAATTGGTCTTTAACTACAGGCAGGGGACCGGAATGGTCCAGATGATCACCAAAGCTGTTGAACAAATGTCCGAGCAAAAGCTTGGCTCTCTGATCGTCTTGGAGCGGGAGATCGGGTGTGACGAGTATATTGAGTCAGGTATATTGCTGGACGCAAAGGTTTCTTCGGAACTGCTTCTGACCATTTTTGAAAAGAGCAGCGCCCTGCACGACGGTGCGGTAATAATCCAGGGGAACCGGATCCTGGCTGCTTCCTGTCTTTTGCCCTTGTCGGACAGTAAACTGCTTGATTCCCGCCTGGGAACCAGACATCGCGCCGCCCTGGGGCTTTCGGAAAATACTGATGCCGTGGTCATCGTTACTTCCGAACAGACCGGGGTGATCTCGGTGGCCGATAGCAGCGTGCTGACCCGCTACTTCAGCAAGCAGACCCTGGAGCAGAAATTATTAGCTTTGTATCAGGAAGAGAGCAAGGAAAGTAGTGCCGCTTTGGATAATTTTTTAATGGACAATAAGCAGAATTGAACAAGATGAACCTGTCAACGCTTAAAAAGAAGAAGCTCAGCGGCGAGATCATAACCATGCTTACGGCTTATGATCATAACCTGGCCGTGCTACTGGACCAGGCAGGGGTGGATGTGATCTTGGTCGGTGATTCTCTGGGTATGGTAGTAAGGGGCGAAGAAGATACGCTCAAAGTTACCCTGGACGATATGGTCTATCATACAAAAATGGTACGCCGCGGCTGTCAGCAGGCTTTGCTGATCGCCGATATGCCTTTTCTTAGCTATCAGATCAGCCCCGAGCAGGCTTTACAGAATGCCGGACGGCTGGTGCAGGAGGGCGGGGCCAACGGAGTTAAGCTCGAGGGCGGTACTCCGTTCCTGGAAACAATAAAAAAGATAATAACGGCTGGGATCCCTGTGATGGGGCATTTGGGGTTTACGCCTCAGGCAGTGAACCAGCTAGGCGGTTACCTGGTCCAGGGGAAGGCCCAGGAGGAAGCGATACATCTATTAGAGGAAGCCAGAAAACTGGAAAAAGCAGGGGTCTTCGCTATTGTTCTGGAAATGGTCCCGGCCGATGTAGCGGCTAAGGTCCGAAGTGAGCTAGCTGTACCGATAATTGGCTGTGGCGCTGGTCCGTTCTGTGACGGTCAGGTGCTGGTGACCAATGATATCCTGGGTCTATATGGCAAGAAGCCAAGTTTTGCCAAACAATATATTAATTTGGCCGAGCTGATCGAGCAGGCACTGAAAAAATATCTTAACGAGGTAAGGACCAAGACGTTTCCGGACAAAGAGCATAGCTTTTAAGGAGTTATTATGTTCGAAGATATCAGGGCGGTATTTCATGGCGATCCAGCGGCGAATAACTTACTGGAAGTAATTACATATCCAGGTGTGATCGCTATTTATTTCCATCGCCTGGCCCATTTGCTATACAAGCTCCGCATCCCGGTCTTGCCGCGCTGGATAAACCATTTAAGCAGATTTCTGACCGGTATAGATATCCACCCCGGCGCCAGAATAGGAAAGTACTTTTTTATCGATCATGGTTCCGGAACAGTTATCGGAGAGACCGCCGTTATCGGAGATTACTGTATACTCTATCATCAGGTGACCCTGGGCGGTACGAGCAGGGAAAGAGTAAAGAGACATCCTACATTAGGCCATCATGTCGTAGTCGGTGCCGGGGCAAAGATACTCGGCGCGATCACCATCGGCCATAATTGCAAGATCGGCGCTGACGCGGTCGTCGTAAAAGATGTCCCTTCCAATTCTACGGTAGTGGGCAATCCTGGCCATATCGTGGCCCGCGACGGCCATAAGGTTATGGACGAAGAACTTGATTCCGCGCTGCTGCCGGATCCGGTAAGCAAGCGGATCAACGAACTGGAACAGCGGTTGAAGAAACTTGAAGAAGTAAAATAATGAAGCTTTACAATACCTTAAGCAAAACAAAAGAGGATTTCCTCCCGCCAGATCCCAACAATGTAAAGATGTATGTCTGCGGGGTGACCGTTTATGACGAGTGTCATCTGGGGCACGCCAGGGCTTACATAACCTTCGATGTGGTCAAGAGATATCTGGAATATAAGGGCTATAAGCTAAAGACCATTCAAAATTTCACCGATATCGACGACAAGATAATTAACCGGGCCAGAGAATCGATCAAGGGGCAGCCCAACGCGGACCTGAAAACAGCTTGCCGCGAGATCGCGGAAAAGTATACAGAGGATTTCTTCAAGGTCAGCGATATCCTTGGTCTTAAGCGGTCAGATGAATACCCCAAGGCAACTGAGCATATTCAGGAGATCATTGACCTGGTAAAAGTACTTATCTCCAAAGGACACGCCTATGAAAAAGACGGCGATGTGTATTTTCGGATCAGCAGTTTTAAAGGATACGGTAAATTATCCGGCCGGAACCTGGAAGATCTTAAAGCCGGGGCCAGAGTGGAAGTTAATGCTCAAAAAGAGAACCCTCTGGACTTTGTGCTTTGGAAGAGCAGTAAGCCGGAAGAGCCGTCCTGGGAAAGCCCCTGGGGGCCGGGCCGGCCGGGCTGGCATATCGAATGTTCGGCTATGTCCTCGAAATATCTTGGTGAAACCTTTGATATCCATGGCGGCGGCAAGGACCTGATCTTTCCCCATCATGAAAATGAGATCGCCCAGTCGGAATGTGCCAGCGGTAAACCCTTTGTCAAATATTGGCTGCATAACGGCTTTCTGAACATCAACAAGGAGAAAATGTCCAAATCGCTGGGTAACTTTCTGACCCTGCACCAGGTGATCAAAAAACATAAGCCCGAAGCCTTGCGCCTGTTCTTCCTGCAAACTCATTACAGAAGCCCGATCGATTTCTCTGAAGTACAGATCATTGATGCCGAGAAAGCGCTCGAGCGGTTCCATAATATTTTCAGGAACGATCCGGAGGCGGTCAGTGAAGTAACACCTGTCCCCGAAATGGATAAATATACAGAGCAGTTCCAGAAAGCAATGGACGACGATCTCAACACTCCCCAGGCCCTGGCAGTTCTGTTCGAGCTGGCTAAAGCGATCAATTCAAATACAGATAACTCTGATAAAAAAGCGCAAATAAAGACCTTGTTGGGGCTGGGTAAAGTATTAGGATTATTCCAGACGCCTCTGGCTGTAAATTCCGCGGAGGATATGGATAGCGAGATCAACAGACTGCTGGCAGAAAGAGAAAATGCCAGAAAAGAGAAGAACTGGAAGCGATCGGACGAGATCAGGGATCTTTTGAAGGCCCAGGGGATAGTCCTGGAAGATACCGCCGGAGGGCTGCGCTGGCACAAGGGCTAGCTCACTTCAAAGGACAGGAACTCCTGGCTGCCTATCAAGACCTTCTCAACGGTCTTTAAGCTGGACTGCTCCAACCCTTTTACCCTTTGTAAAATATCTGCATACAATATAAGGCGCTCAACATTTCCGCCCTTACTATATCCGGAAATATTCGAGCGATCAGCGCTGAGTCCTATTTCTTTGAGAAATACTTCCGGTGGCTTTGGGGTGGAGACCTGCTTGATAA
>JBAZXJ010000017.1:0-12842 GCA_041659865.1 Candidatus Margulisiibacteriota bacterium
ATTCAGGACGACCCTATTTTTTTTCTTTTTTCTGATCATTATCTGGATACTCGATCCTTTTATGCATAGCATTGGTCAATACCGCAAGGAACTTTTGTTTGATAGTTGAAATATCAAACATTGTTAATGGAGCATTGTCCAGCTGGCCATCCTCGAATTTCTCCTTGAACAACTTCTCGATAGTTCCCTCTAATTTTGAGGGCGTTGGTCTCTCCAACGTTCGTACCGCTGCCTCTACCATATCAGCGAGCATGAGGATCGCGGTCTCTTTGCTTTTAGGCTTTGGTCCTTCATAGCGGAACTGTTCCTCATCGAAGTTCTGGTCTTTCTTGCTCAACATTTGCCGATAAAAGTAACTGACCCGTCCTGTTCCATGATGCTCCAGAACGAAGGAGGAAAGGATCTCCTCGAGTTGATATTCCTTAAGCAAGGTATAGCCATCCTTGGGATGGGTCGTGATGATCAAGGCGCTAAGTTTTGGGTCTAGACGGTCATGCGGGTTATCAGCCCAGCGCTGGTTCTCTACGAAAAACGCTGGTCTTCTGATCTTGCCTATATCATGATAATAGCAGCCAGCTCTGGTCAATAGCACATTACCGCCAACTGCTTCCACAGCAGCTTCAGCCAGATTGGCGACCATTAAGCTGTGTTGGTAGGTTCCTGGTGCCTCGACCATCAATCTTCTCAATAAAGGATGGCCTGGATTAGTTAGTTCATTAAGTCTCAGGGTGGTTACCATCTTAAAAGTATTCTCAATAGGCGGCAACAAACCCAAGCTTAAAAGCGCTGAAACAATACCATTGATCACACCCCATAAACAGTTCAGCAATATTATGTTCATTGGATCATTGCGGATAATGCTCAACATAGAGATCAATATTACATTGGCCAAGCTGATCTCGAAGCCTGTTCTGGTGATCGTGGTTCGCTGGGTTGCGTTGCGTACAGTGTAAATAGATAAAATACTGGAAAAGAGCATGACCAAGAACAGACTAAAGTCCAAGTTATATAAAACACCCACCATAATGCTTAAATGGGCAACTGCGAATAAGGCTATGATCGGATCAAAAAAAATAGAGATCAGGATCGCCGCCAAAGGTACTGGGACTAGATACCCACTGATCGGTTCCAGTATCCTGGCAAATAATGCAATAACGGTAAATATCAAGGCTAATAGCGCGATCTTGCGAGTGTCATTGCGTAGCTCTTTGCGCAAGAAAACTATCCCAAAGATATATGACCAGAAAATGAACAGACAGATCATGATAAGTATAAGCAAGATCAATAATTCAATTTTCAGACCGTATAGATTAAGTTCCCTCAGTATCTCGATCTGATCTCTGGTGATCTTATCTCCCTTATAGACTATGACCTGGCCCTCTCTGATCCAGGTTTGAATGGGCTGGATAGAATCCTGGACGTTCAACTGGGCCTGAGCGGTTTTTTCTTTATCAATTACCTTGTTTGGCCTAAGGTTCTGCTTGATCAGTTCTCTGATCACCATTTTGGCTTCAAAGGGCAAGGAAAGGTTGGTCAATTGCATTTGCAGCTTTTCCTCCACTGCCGGATCGCGTACGCTAACAACTCCATCTGCCATGATATTTTCTAAAGCGTTGAGAATGAATGATTCTATGTAGGAGTCAGATTCCAGGCTTTCCTTGCCCAGGACCTCAACGATCGCTTTGTTGATACGGTATCGCTGGATGATCTGTGCAGAAGCTAATTCACCAGACTTCATTTTCTGAATATCAGTGAAGAGACTGATAATATTGGATTTCACATACTGGATCACCCGCCCATCGATGGTGAAGACCTCCTCAACCAGCCCAACTCTGGCTTCGCGTAGCCGCTCTGTTTCCAACTTATTGGCTTCAGTCTGTAATATCTTGCCGATAGGAGATACGATCGTTTGGGGAGAGATCACACCTTCGATAGGTATAAAGGTCAGATTAATAAAAGACAGGATAACAATGATCGTGATGATCACCGAGAAGAAGAGCAGTACCATGATCTGCTTCATAGTCGACTGCTTTAGCCATTTGAGAAAGTTTTTCCAGCGATCAAGGTTCATATTTTCAGCCTAAATCCCTGATATCCGCTCCTAGAGAATTTAATTTATCGACCAAATGTTCATAACCCCTGTAGATATGGTTCATACCATAGACAGTTGTTTCGCCTTCAGCCGCCAAGCCAGCCAGGATCAGAGCAGCTCCGGCCCTGAGATCAGTTATTTTAACCGGGGCTCCGGACAGTTTATTCACACCATGAATAATTGCATTACGTTCAGAGATGCGGATATTGGCCCCCATCCTTTTTAATTCCTGGGCATGTGAAAAACGATTTTCAAATACAGTTTCAGTGATCACGCTGGTACCTTTAGCCAAAGCAAGCAGGGCCATGATCTGGGCTTGCATATCAGTAGGGAAGCCAGGATAAGGCAAGGTTTCGATATCCACCGAATTAAAGCCGCCATTACTGGTCAGGCTTACGGTATCAGCACCGATCTCCAGCTGAATCCCTGCTTCTTTTAACTTGCCCAACAAACCTTCGAAATGACGAGGGATAACTCTTTCCAAAATGACATTCCCTTTAGTAATAGCTCCTGCCAAGATCATCGTTCCAGCCTCTATTCGATCTGGAATTATTGGGTAATTAGTTATACTTTTCAAGCTACTTACCCCATCAACTTCAATGATGTTTGAACCTCCGCCACTTATTTTGCCACCTGCCTGATTCAAAAAATTGATCAGATCCTCAATTTCCGGCTCACGAGCCGCGTTCTCAATTGTCGTGTGACCTTCGGCAAAACAGGCTGCCATGATAATGTTTTCGGTAGCTCCTACACTTGGATAGTCTAGGTATACTTTGTTTCCAACCAGTTTCTCGGCTTTGATCTCCACAAAACCATGCTGGATACTGTATTTGGCACCAAGAGCCTGAAAGCCTTTCAAATGGAGATCAATCGGTCTGGTCCCGATCGCACAGCCGCCTGGCAAAGGGATCTTGGCCGAACCTGTTACCGCGATCAGCGGGCCAGCAACAAAGAACGAGGCACGCATTTTAGTTACCAGGTCATAAGGAGCAACATGCCGCAGATTAGTTTTTCTCCAAGTTTTCACCGTATGAGGTTCGATATATTCCGCTCCCAGGCCAAGGGAACGAAGCATCCTGACCATCGTGACCACATCAGCAAGGTTGGGGACATTACAAATAGTATTTTCGCCAGGAAGCATCAACATAGCGGCCATGATCGGCAAAGCAGCGTTCTTCGCCCCGCTTATTGTTACAGTACCAGACAAGGGCTTTCCACCATTGATAGCAACTTTACTCATAATAACCTTTTTCCCAATCCAGTAGTTCGGCTAATTGTTTCTTCACCAAGCTTACCTTCCCTAACAAGGAAACCAAGGCTGACCTGGTCAAGACAGCACCTCCATTAAATTCAGGGGACGACGAGATCAATTCGGCATCCAGGGCAGCTTGTAGTATCTTGGCTAAAGCGCTGTTCGGGCTAACATCCTGAAAAGGGAAATTTGGCTGAACCTGGATATTTTCATAATCAAGCCCTTCCAGCTTAGCCAGGATGATCAAGGCTTGATAACGGGTAATTTCCTCCTTGGGCTTAAAAGTCCCATCCGGATATACCCCAAGCAGCTCCTGGGCGGTAACGAGCTTGATATATGGAGCTGCGGGATAGTTAATTGGCACGTCCCGAAAAGGCGCCTTGTCCAGTTTTGGCAAGGACAGTCCTTTTAACTTAACCAGAATAATTGCCATGTCTTCTTTTAATACTTTAGTTTCCGGATAGAACTTATCAGTATTAGGCAAATACCCCAGAGCTCCGACATATCCTATCAGCCTGGCATTGAGGTTATTATCCAATACGTCTTTGTACGATTTTAGGCAGAGTATCCTAACGTTAACCGAGACGTCTTCCGCCCCACTTACCCTGATCAGGTTCTTGCCTATTTTCAGTACTGCTTCGCTGGTAAAATTGCCATTTTTATCTGGTCTTGTTTTTTTATTATTAACTTGCAGCTGGCTGTTCTTGGCCCCATATCGGCCCCTTACCGTTACCACATTCTTCTTGGTCATAGTTTTGTCAGCAGGTGCGGACAAGATCAATTTAGGAGCAATATTCACAGCCTTGACCTTTACAGCTTCCGTTGAGCTTTCTGGCACAGCCTGCGGATCGATCTTTACTGCTACGGTTGGAACAAAATCCTGCTTGATCTTTTCCATTTCAGGCTTGGCTTTCATTATAACCTTAGTCTGCTTAGCTAGTGTCGTTTTTGCAAGAGATTTAGCGACCGGGACTTCCTGTTTAACCACTACCACTGGTTTAACAACGGGCGCTTCCTTGGGCTTTATTTCTGGCACCAGAATAGCTGGTTGAACCGGCTTATAGTCTATATCCAGTTTTTCCAAATAGCCTTTTTCCCAATCCAATAAGTTAGCCGCACTTCTTTTAACTTTTGGATCCTTGAAAAGAAGGATCGCAAAACGTTCACGATCTATGCCTAAAGACCAGGCCTTCTGCCAGATACTTTGATTGGCTTCCGTTCGATCCTCCTCAACAAGATCCTGCCGTGGCTGGAACTGGACACCGTAGCTCTCCGGAAAATAGCCAAGAGTTGCGAGAACCTCAACCAATCTGCTTAATTTATTATTGGTCAGATCAGCGAATTTTTTAAGGTACAAGAGTCTGATCCGTTGCTGGGTCTTGTTGCCAAGCTCATCATAAAGCGTGACAAAGATAGCTTGCTTCCCATAATCGCCGACCCTTACTCTGACCTGGAAACGGTTATCCTTAAGCTCAACCGGAGAAGAATTAATAAAAACAGTTTTAGCCCCGCGGCAAAGACCATCAAGAGCAACAACATCTGAATAGATCACCGTTTTGTCAGGCAGGGAGATGCTCTGGAGATTTGGGACTGCAAGTAAAAAACAACTACAACCAAGAAAACACAATAAGGATAAGCAAAAAGAACGCATTTTTCCCCCTTTAATTTGGAGCCAACGAGCGGGATCGAACCGCTGACCTGCTGATTACGAATCAGCTGCTCTACCAACTGAGCTACGTTGGCGCTATTTGCATTTGTATAATTATTTGTATTATATCAGCCAAGGGGGGAAAGATAAAGGGACGGAAAGCTAGCCGAGTTGTGCTAGCTAGTAAAACTTTAGCAAAAGTGTCATCAATGTTCGGTCCACCTACGCTAAGGCTTCGGCGGACAGCCTTCGCTCTAAAAACTTTTGGGCATTTTCCGTAACAGATCGAAGTGAATCTAATAAGCTGGCTCGCCAGCCGTAGCTTTTAAAACTTTGACAAAAGTTTTAAGAGCGAAGGCTGGTGCCGGGAGACGGATTTGAACCGCCGACACAAGGATTTTCAGTCCTCTGCTCTACCGACTGAGCTATCCCGGCACGAATACAATAATGGAGCCGACGGTCGGATTCGAACCAACGACCAGCTGATTACAAATCAGCTGCTCTACCAACTGAGCTACGTCGGCCCAAAATAAAAAACGATTATATTAGAAAAAGCTGAGACCGTAAAGGAAAATGTTTAAAGAATGATATTATCTATCAATCTTACACCTTCTACGACCACGGCCAGAGCGATCAGGTCGCCTTTCTGTAATTTATCTACAGGAGCAAGATCTGCGGCCTGACAGAACTCCAGATATTGTATCTCTGTACCAGCACTATGTTCTGGACGAAGAACCCCTTCCATCATGGCTCTTGCTTCACTAACATCATTGTGCCCTTGTTCAAAATATTCTCTGACTTTTTGCAAAGCTTGGTATATAGCTGCCGCTTTTTTGCGTGCATCAGGAGAAAGATAGGTATTCCTTGAACTAAGCGCCAAACCATCATGTTCCCTGACCGTAGGACAAGTCCTGATCTCGATCGGCAGATTCAGGTCTTTGACCATTTTTCTGATCAAAATTTGCTGCTGCCAGTCTTTGGCGCCAAAAACAGCCAGGTCAGCCGGAATTATATTGAATAATTTCAAGACCACAGTCGCGACCCCTCTAAAATGGCCCGGACGGAACCTGCCGCAAAGCCTTTCCGTAACCAGCGGCACTTCCACATAGCTATTACTATCCTGGTCGGGATACATATCCGCAACCTGCGGCTGGAACAAAGCATTGACCTTAAGGCCTTCCAGCAACTTCTTATCTTCAGCAAGTTTTTTGGGATACTTAGAGTAATCCTCGTTTTCGCCAAATTGGGTCGGGTTAACGAATATGCTGACGATGACAATATCGCAATGTTGTTTTGCTTCGAGGATCAGGGAAATATGACCAGCATGGAGACAGCCCATGGTAGGTACCAGTCCGATGCTTTTGCCTTGCTGCTTTTGGCTGGCAACATAGGAGAACATTTCAGCAGGTTTTTGCAGGATCTGCATGTTTAGTTGGCAAGGCTGCTGCTGATGTCTATCCTGGCCACCAGCCAGAGCAATATAGCCAAAAGCACAGCCAGAAATTTAAGACCAATATTACTCACCAGGCTTTGCCAAAGCTTGTTCTTCATAATATCGTACTCCTATTTCTTATACTCGCACTTGGTACATTTGATATTTTTTCGGCTTTCGACAAGCAGAGCACTGCATTGCGGACACTTTTCGCCGGTCGGTTTGTCCCACAAAGCGAACTTACAGGTAGGATAGCCTAAACAACCATAGAAATACTTGCCCTTTCTGGTCTTTCTTTCGATAAGTTCCTGGCCGCACTCAGGACAGATCACACCGATCTTCTTGGGTTCGGTCTTGATCTGCTTGGTATTACGACATTCGGGGAAGCCGGTGCAGGCCATGAACTCGCCAAAGCGTCCTTTTTTTATGACCATCGGTTTACTGCATTTTTCGCAGATCTCTTCGGTCGGACGGTCTGGAGGCTTAAGTGTTTCCATGTCAGTTACTGCTTTGGCCAGGGATTCGGCAAATGGATCGTAGAATTCTCTTAACACATCCTGCCATTTGATATTCCCATCCATGATCGAGTCCAGCTGATCTTCCAGGCGGGCTGTGAACTCTATATCAAGTATTATTGGGAAGTGCTTGATCAGCTGTTCATTGACCGTTATGCCCATTTCCGTTGGCAACAAAGCTTTCTTGTCTCTTTGGACATAGCCCCTATCCTGAATAGCGCTCATGATCGAAGCATAGGTTGACGGGCGACCAATACCTTTTTCTTCAAGCATTTTCACCAGACTGGCTTCCGTATAACGGGGCGGCGGTTGGGTAAAATGTTGTTCTGATTTCAGCTCTGACAGACCAAGAACTTCTTGTTGCTTTAAGTCGGGCAGCAGCCTGTCTTTATCACTATCCTCACTCTCGCCATCATCTTTTTCCTTCTGGTCTTTCCCTTCAATATAAAGCTTCATGAAACCGGCAAATTTCAACACAGAGCCGGTTGCCCTAAAGAAATAACGGCCGGCAGCAATGTCTATAGCGGTCATATCCATGACCGCCGACGCCATCTGGCAGGCTACAAAACGTTTCCAGATCAACTCATATAGTTCGAACTGGTCACTGCTTAAACTCGCTTGCACCTTCTCCGGTGTATGGTCGACCAAGGTTGGGCGAACGGCCTCATGCGCATCCTGGGCACTTTTTTTCATCTTATATATTCTGACCGTTGGCGCAAGATTTTCCAAACCGTATTCAGCTTGAATGAATTGCCGCGTAACAGCCAGAGCTTCGTCGGATATTCGCACGGAATCAGTACGCATATAGGTTATTAACCCGACCTGTTCCCCTCCAAGGTCAACGCCTTCGTAAAGCTGCTGGGCGACCGCCATGGTTTTTTTTGCTGTAAAGCCAAGCTTGCGAGCGGCTTCCTGCTGAAGGGTACTGGTAATGAACGGGGCGGCGGGATGTCTTTTTTGTTCCTTGCGTTCTACTGAGTCGACAATATATTGGGCAGAGTTCAATTCACTGGTTATCTGCGCAGCTTCGTCCTTGTTCACGATCTTGATCTTTTGCTTTTTGTCTGCCAATAAACCTCTTAATTCCGCCTGGAATTTTTCCCTGCCAGCCGTTTCCAGCAAAGCATTTATCGTCCAGTATTCCTGTTCTTTAAAGGCATTGATCTCTGCTTCTCTTTCGCAGATCAACCTGACCGCAACTGATTGAACACGTCCGGCACTTAAACCCTTCTGGATCTTCTTCCAGAGCAGAGGACTGATCTTATAACCGACGATACGGTCCAGTATCCTTCTGGCCTGCTGGGCCTCGACGCGATGCATGTCTATGTTCCTGGAATGCAGCAAGGCATCCTGGACGGCTTTTTTGGTTATTTCGTTGAACTCGATACGCTGAGCTTTATCTTCAACATCGAGGACCTGGGCCAGATGCCAGGCGATCGCCTCTCCCTCGCGATCAGGATCGGGGGCTAAGTAAACATTCTGGACTTTCTTGATCAGGTCCTTAAGATTAGTTATGATCTTTTTGCGATCCTTCATTACGACATAAGTAGGCTGAAAGTTGTTTTCAAGGTCAACGCTCAACTTGCTTCTGGGCAGATCTCTGACATGGCCCATGGAAGCTGCGACCTTAAAATCTTTGCCCAGGAACTTTTCGATAGTCTTGGCCTTGGCCGGTGACTCAACAATAACTAAAGACTTTGCCATGGTACTTTGCTCCGTTCGGTATAAAAACAGGCGTTAATATTAATTATTTGCCGGGAATTGTCAAATATTCACAACAACGACCAGGATCATCGGACGGCGATGGGTTTGTTCATAGAGATAGTCCCGAAGATAATTCTTTAGTTCATTTTTGATCTTTTTAACATTAGCATCGCTCCCCTGGAGCATTGACTGTAATTTGGCCGCCAGGGCCTTGGTTATATTGATCATCAACTCATCAGATTCATCAAGATAGATGAACCCGCGGGATTTTATAACCGGGCTAGCGACCAGCTTTTTCTTTTGCAAGGACAAGATAACAGTAAGTGAAAATATACCTTCCCGTGAAAGAATTCTCCGGTCCTGTAAAACTACACTGCCATGTTCCCCTCGGCCCAAACCATCAACCAGTATCCCTCCGCCATTGGTCTTACCGGCCAAACTTATACTGCTAGCAGAAAACTGCCAGATATCTCCGTTCTCAGCAAGGATAATATTATCATGAGGGATACCAGTAGATTCGGCGGTCCTGGCATGATATTTCAGATGACGAAATTCTCCGTGTACCGGTAGAAAATACCTGGGCTTGACCAAATTCAAGAGGATCTTCTGCTCCTCCTGTTTGGCATGGCCGGAAACATGGATGTCTGATTCCGTCTCATAGATCACATTAGCTCCAAGTTTCATTAATTTATCAATGTTCCTGGCAACAGCTTTTTCGTTACCAGGGATCGGCGTGGCAGAGATAATGATCGTATCGTTTGGCTCTATTTTTAAATACTTGAAATCATTGCGAGCCATTTTGGTCAAACCGGACATTGGTTCACCTTGTGAACCGGTAGTGATCACGGTCACCTGGTCAGGGTTGATCGTATTCATTTGCTCAATGGTCAACCTGTCCTGTGGCAAGTATTTAAGATATCCTAGTCTTTTTGCTATCTCTGTATTGTCTTCAATGCTTTTACCAAGAAAAATGAACTTTCGGCGGCATTTCAGGGACACATCTATTGCTTGCTGGATACGGTTAATATTAGACGCAAATAGGGCTATGATCACCCGGCCGCTGGCTTGATTGAATATCTTTTCGAAACTCTCGCCGACCACCCTTTCAGAAAGATTAAAACCAGGCTCATCAGCATTAGTACTATCCGAAAGCATTACCAATACGCCTTCTTTCCCGATCTCGGCAAATCTGTCCAGGTCAATTATCTTACCATCCATCGGGGTATTATCGATCTTAAAATCGCCGGTATGAACGATCACCCCGGCAGGGGTCCTGATGGCCAAGCCTACACCATCGGGGATACTATGATTAACCTGGATGAATTCTACTTCCAGTGAACCTATTTTGACCTTATCCTTCGGTTTAACGATAAACTTTTTAAGGCCTTTTTTATGTTTACTGTTGAGCTTGTTCTCGGCAAATTCCATGGTTAGATGCGTTGCATAGATCGGCACTTTAATTTCATCCAATAGAAACGGCAGAGCGCCAATGTGGTCCTCATGGCCATGGGTCAGGATAATAGCCAGAATTTTATCCTTATTCTCTCGTATAAAGGTTAGGTCAGGAATAACCTTATCGATCCCCAGCATGGTCTCATCAGGGAACATCATGCCGGCATCAATGATCAGCATTTCGCCGTTATAATTGATAACTTGCATGTTCTTGCCAATGCCGTCCAGCCCGCCCAACGGAATGATCTGGAACGAATCGGCAGGAACCGTTTTAGCGCTTTCTGCTTTATTTTTCACATTATCCAATACAGTGTTCCTTCATCTTGACCTGATATTTGTCCATAAAGCTAATACCTTCCGCTGACAACTTTTGTTTTTGAGCATTGATCCCACCAGGCGCTCCAAACTTTCTGGCCAGGATCCCGTGGCGGTCTACAACTCTGTGACAAGGCACATCAGGGGCAAAAGGATTGATATGCAACACATTTCCGACAGCTCTGGCAGCTCCAGGAAAGCCAGCCATAATCGCCAACTGGCCATACGTCACAACTTTACCCTTAGGGACGCTATTCCGGAGCGTATTGTACACTTTTTCGGCAAAATGGGTAAGTTTCATTATTCACTAAGCCCGATCAAGGTCAATCTCTTCACCGCAGATTCATAAAGTACTGAACGCTTGCTGATCGCCTGCCAGATAGCTACGGCCTCTTCCAGCCTGCCTTCCTTGAATAAAACATCGCCATAATTGATGGCATAAAGGCCTAATTCCTTATCCAGATCCAACGCCTGCTTGAAATAGCGCCCTGCCTCAACCAGGTCCCCCTCAAGGAACATGGCCAATGCCAAGTGAACATAAGCCACAGAGAACTCTGGATTGATCGAGATCACCTTCAAAAAGTGTTCTTTGGCCTCCTGGATCTTACCCAGCTTAAGCTCGATGACGCCCAGATTATTATGGGCAGTCGTATAATTTTCATCCAGCGACAAGGCTACCTGAAAGGATTCTCCAGCTGCCTGAAAACGATGTTTTTGGGCATATTCCACCCCCTGATTATTATGCCCCTGGGCAAAAGAGGTCTCAAAAAGATCCCTGTTCCTGGTTATCTTGGCTTCGGGGTTTTTATACCAGATCAGGACCAGGTCATTGTTCCAAAGACCCAGCAGGGTTTTCCCCCTAAGGTCAACCCAGCTGCTGGAATTTAACTGTTGCAAATGCATTCTGGCCTGAAAATGTTCAACATTATCTTCGAGAATTGCCTGGTAGATCTCCGCGGCTCGGTTCAATTCGCCCAAGGCTTCAGCGCAAAAAGCCGCCTCCAGTAACAATTTTTCTTTCCATTCCCCTGGTTGTTGCAGCCCTTTTTGGAACTGCCTAAGAGCCGCCTCAAAATTCCCCTGCTCCTTAAAACATTTTCCTAAATAGAAATATATCTCAGTACTTAACTCGCCACTGCCAACTGCTTGCTGAAAGTAGCCCATGGCAAGATCGAGATGATCAAGCAAGTAATGTTTTCTGGCCAGATCCATTACCCATTCGGTCCTTTGTTGCCCCTTGAGCTTGACCTCGAGGTCCTTGATCTCCTCGCCCAATACAGTTCTATACATTTCACTATAAACCTGGCAATCATCGCTGCCCTTCCCTGGCAGCGCAAGCGCTTTTTGCTGGTGAGCTAAGGCCTGCTGATACTCTTTCTGTTTGAATTCTATCCTAGACAATAGCATCAAAGATCTGGCGTATTCCTTGCTCTGAGCGGAGATCTTTTCCAGTTCAACTCTGGCTTTTTGCCCCTCGCCTTTACTGAACAAGCCTTCCGCGATCAGCAAATGGGCCGCCTCGACCTCCTGCTTTTCGGCCAAAATAGCCCGGGCCTTGTTAATGACCGTATCGGCATCCCCGGGAGAATATTTAAGTAAAGCCCTTAGCTCCTGGATGGCGAGAGCATATTCCTTTATCTTAAAATAACAATCCGCAATTACCTGGTGAGCCAGCATCTGCTCCGGACAAAGTTCGATCACTTTCTGCAATCCTTTGATCACCATGTCAATAAAGGCTGGGTTAAGAGTAATGATCCGGCTATAGAGCAATACCGCTTCGGTCAGCGAACTACGCTGGATATTCGCCTCAGCCAGAGCGAAGTTTGCTTCCGGAAAATCCGGATATATTTCGAGCACTTTTCGGTAATCAGCGATCACCTTTTCCAGCTGGTCCGGAAATAGTGCCAGCATTCTCCTATAGGTTTCAACCGCCTGTTCAGGCTTATACCAGCGCAAATAAATGGCACTTTGCACTTCGTAGAGTTTTTTCCGGTCAGGATATTTGGCTAAAAGCTCCATGACGAACTGATTGGATTCCTCATAGCAACCGCTGTCATACTTGGCTATACTTAGATATAGCTCTGCAGCCTGGTCAGGCATGGCGCTTTTTCTGTATAACTCCGCCAGTATCTTTATAACTTTGACACTTTCAGGCGTGTTCCTGAGCAGTTCTTCATACAAGGTTACCGCTTCGCTTAAACATTCTTTTTGCAGGTAGGTGCTGGCCAGTTGTTCTAAAATGGTTATATCGTCAGAGATGGCACGCCGGCCGTTTTCCAAGGTTTGGACCGCCATTTCCAGATCGCCTATCTGTTGATAAATATGAAATAACTGCAGGGTAGCTTCCCGGTTATCCGGCTCCAGCTCCAAGATCTCAGACAATTCCTCGATAGCTTCCGGAAGCTCCTTGCTGGCGACCAGGAACTGAACCA
>JBAZXJ010000018.1:0-12767 GCA_041659865.1 Candidatus Margulisiibacteriota bacterium
AAGCCCCCGTCATTGCGAGGAGGCATCCGACGTGGCAATCTCTTTAACCTATATCGCTACGTCGTCAGCCAGATCGCTGACACGTCGCAATGACCGATTTGCGATCAGTATTAACAATTCCTTAACCAAGCTCTTCTCCGCCACCTTCTTCACGATCTTCCCCCTGGCAAAGATCAGTCCCTCTTTATGCCCGCCGGCGATGCCGAAATCCGCTTGTCTGGCCTCTCCCGGTCCGTTGACGGCACAACCCATGACCGCGATCTTGAGATGTTCACGGATATCCTTGGTAGCGGCCTCCACTTCTCCAGCCAGCTTGGCCACATCGATATCCGACCGTCCGCAAGTCGGACAGGCGATGACTTCCACCCCTCTATGGCGCAGGCCCAAGGCTGAAAGAATTTTATACGCTGTGTTTATTTCCAGCACGGGATCGCCGCAAAGGGAAACCCTGATCGTATCCCCTATGCCCTCGGCTAAAAGTGCACCGATCCCAACAGCAGACTTGATACTACCCGAGAGAACAGTGCCAGCCTCGGTCACCCCCACGTGCAATGGCAGATCGGTCAGGCAGGACAACTTGCGGTAGGCGTTGATCGTTTCCACGACATCCGTACTCTTCGCGGCCAGGATGACGTTCTTGTATTTGATCTTTTTTAGAAGTGAAAAGTCGAAGCCGGATGAAGACCCTGAATTAAAACCTATACGCACGGGGATGTTCTTCTGTTTAGCATAATCCAAGGCCGTCCAGAAGTCTTTCGTGTTCCCAGGGTTCAAGCGGACCTTGTCCGCACCGGCATCGATCGCCGCCATGGCCAGTCTGACATCAAAGTGGATATCAGCGATCAACGGCATCGCGAACTTCTGCCCGCGCAGTTTCGTCTTGATCTCACCAAAGGCTTTGATATCGGCTTGATCTTTAACAGCCAGACGCACTAGCTCACAGCCGGCAACGGCCAGTGACTTGATCTGTTTAAGGGTCGCTGGCACGTCTTGGGTCCTGGTATTGCACATGGACTGGACCACAATGGGGTTCCTGCCGCCGATAGCGATGTTGCCTATTTGCACAACTTTGGTTTTACGCCGCTTTGTCGTGATTTTGAACGATCTTTTCAATGTAATTTTAAGCCGGATATAAATCTAAAATCTTTTAAATTATATGTTAACAATTTAAGGTCCGTGACCATAGCTGTGGCCGCAATTAATGCGTCTGCTAAGGCAAGATTATGGCTCTTGCCATATTTTTCGATCAATTCAACTGCTTTTTGAGAGACATCCTCGGTAATGTGGAGCAAGGATAAACTACTAGTATGTTTTTTAATAAGAGCGACTTCTCTTTTGTTAAAAGCTCCGTAAAACAATTCCATTAAGGTTATGGAACTTATGGCAATATTTTCCTGGCCGATCAACTTTAACTGACTGACTGTTTTCTTGTCGTTCTTTAATAGATCTATGATAATGTTGGTATCACAAAGCAGCACGTTGGGGCCATGCCTTTTCTCTGATCTTAGCCAGGGATATCTTTCTTTTCCCCCATAAGCCAGCCAACTTGAAGAGATCCGCTTTCTCTGCAGAAGTATCTTGAATTTTCACTGCCTTATGTTCAATATCAATAAAATTCAGTTGTTTTAAAAATAACATCAGCGCCTTGGCCTTTTTGCTATCAGCTACTTTTAATATAAACCGATCCATTCTTTTTCCCTCTTTTAGTTTTATTGGCATATTTATACCATATTTCATGAATAATTACACTATTAGAATAGAGGAATATCCACCTGATCTTACGCGTAATTCAAGGAGTATATTCCTTGATTTACTGAAAGCGTTTCCTGGCTCCTGATATTGCACATGGACTGGACCACGAGTGGGGTTCTTGCCGCCGAGGCGAATATCGCCGGCAAAGTAAAAGGGCACGCGCCGCGTGCCCCTGCTCAGTTCGCCTGTTTTCCAGTTGGCCAGTTGGCCAGTTCGTAGTCTTAACGGCTAACAGGCTAACCGGCAAACTGGTTAACTGATCTGCCTTTGTGCCTATTCCTAGTAATCGTTCCTGATCACCGTCATACTGTACTGCCAATCGAGTGTTAGTCCGCTGACCCTCAAGTAGCCGCCAGATACATCGAAAGTGTAGGTGGTACTACCGGCGATCTTTGTTGGAGAAGAGGATATTTCCCCATTATAATTCAAGACCACATAGTAAAGAGCTGACTGCTCTTGGTTAACATCGCCATGGCCATTGATCATGACCAGAAAACTTGCTCCAGTCGGGCCAGCGGTATATGAAGCGATAGTCCTTGGAGTATTTCCAGCGTCTCCGGTATAAACGTTCTGGATGATCCCGCCGTTCCACAAACCATATTTGACATTGCCGTAAACGGCCAGTTTCTCGGCGGTCGCTGCCTGGCCGATACCAACGTTGCCGCCACCACCTGCGATTATCACACTGCCGCTGGAATCGTTGTTCAGATAAAGCTTGCCAGTGGTACCCGCCGCCATAGCCACCCCGACCGGACTCTCTGCCGTGTTTCGGACGTTCAAAACCCCAAGCGCGGCAGTTTTGGTCGAGTTACCAGCAACTTCCAACGGAGCGCCGGGATTAGTTATCCCGATCCCGACGTTGCCGGCGGAATCAATTCTCATTTTTTCGGAAGCACCTGGCCTAAATCCAATACCATCAATTGATGATGAATCGCCTAAATACAAAGTTCCATATGTACCGGTATTATCTATACTTAAAGCTCCTGGATTGTTTCCGTTTTTGCTTTTAATAATCACATATTGATTGTTATCCAGCAGTATACTTCCTCCGGCTATATGTAGTTTTGCTCCAGGCGCCGTGGTCCCGATACCGACGTTGCCGCCATTTGGATTTACCAACAGAGAACTATAGCCGGTAGCCCATTTGTGAGCCTGGATATAGCCCAGATGATTTGTGGTTTCAACGCCAAAACGAATATCACCATTTCCCGCCGAGTGAGCTTCGCTAATCTGAAAATCACCGCCGGTCGTATCTACGGAATTGGCAAAAACCTCCAAGCGCGCTCCGGGGTTGGTCGTCCATATCCCGACATAACCCGCGGCATTGGCGAACAAAGCGGGTACAATTGCCGCTCCTGCCGTCGGCCGTGTTTCTACAAGAAAGGCATTGCTGGTCGAGTTCCAGACATGCAGTTTGGCTTGCGGATTGGCAGTACTGATACCCATGTTGCCAGTTCTTCTGATATGAACAACGTTAGTTGTTCCTACATTGATATTGAAGCCGCTACCCGCTCCAGAGTTGGCATTTAAAAACATCTCCCAGTTCTCTGGATATGATGGATGTCCACTTCTCAAGACAACACCCGGTAAGTCAGGTGTTCTGGAGGCTATCTCCAGAACGGGATGGCGATCATTAAGAGAGTCTGGACTCGTAGTCCCTATGCCAACATTCCCGCTAACCGTAACGGCTACAACCTGCACCCCACCCGCGCTCAAGCCTCCGGCCTGCAAGGCATAACCCACGCTGTTGATCTTGGTCCGGGGAGCCAGCGTTTCCGGAGTGCCTAGCGGATCAATGATAACTTCCAAATAAGCATTATCCGTGACAAATACATTGGGAGAGACCTGGTCCAGCACAATACTGTATATTCCCTGGTTCACGGGGACGGTGATATTGCTGGTTGCCCAAAGTTGTGTACCTGCAGTCAGGTCCGACCAGATCTTGAAGGTCATGGTCAGGGTCGCGTTCACCAGCGCCCCGTTCTGCAGCAACCTTCCCGAATAGGTCAATTGGTTGGGCACGGCGAGCGCCGAGATCGTCAGTATCGATAGCAGTATCATTCCTAAAAGAGTTTTCCTGAACATGTTTGCCTCCTGTTAAATATAAATCCAACTGTCTGAACCTTGATTTACTTGATTTTCCTGATTTCTTGATCTCTTAATCATGGTAATCCTGTAATCCTTCTAATCATGGTTCAGACATTTGTCATTATGCATAATTATCCCCCATCCCCACCAACAATGCAATCGGTATTTTATAAAGTAAAAGGGCACGGATCTCCGTGCCCTCTTCTTGCTTTGTGCCTCTGTGCCTATTTATTACAGATCGTTCCTGACCGTCGTCACTGAATAATACCAGCCTGCTGAGGTCTGCGGCCAAGAAGTAACACGTAAATATCCGCCGGACACATCAAAGCCGAAGTCTGATGACGAACCATAATTCTGATTACCGTAGATCTTTTGAGGGGCGAAAGCTATGGTCCCGTCATAATTCAAGGAGATATAGTAAAGCGCGGACAAGGTTGCATTAGTACTGCCATGAGCGTTGAGCATGACCATAAAACTTGAGCCGGCATTGCCTATTGTGTATGAAGCCAGGTTTACAACCCCGCTATTCCCGGCGAAGCCTGTAGTGATCATGCCAGAGTTGCTCCCGAACTTGATATCGCCGGCGACGGCAAGTTTCTCGGTCGCCGGAGCCTGGCCAATACCAACATTGCCCCCTCCCCCTGCGATAATTACGCTGCCGCTGGAATCATTGTTTAGATAGAGCTTTCCTGTCGTACCGGCGGCAAGAGATATCCCTACTGGTGTTTCCACCGTATTACGAATGTTTAAAACTCCTAAAGCTGCTGTCTTGGTTGAGTTGCCAAGGACCTCCAGTTGAGCACCGGGATTAGGAACACCGATACCTACGTAGCCATCTCCTCTAATACGCATAACTTCGCTGTCAGGAAGATCGTTGAAGGTACCATAGTTCTTAAAGGCAAAACGGAAATCTCTTTTGTTGACATCGCCTCCCGTGGTGGGGACATAAGCGAGCTCCCCATTAAAATAGGTTGTCCCGTTACTTGCTGGCTCGCGAAATAAAAGCCTTTGCACACTTGATGGATTTAGCACAACTGAAAAATCAACTTTTCCAGGAGAGAAGGAGCTGAGCTTTTGTACCGATAGAATATTGTCTGGGGCAGTAGTCCCGATGCCGACGTTGCCGTCGCTTCTCAGGGACATAACAGTGACATCAGGAACACTAACAGCGCCATGCGACAGTCTAAGATCTGCCTGAGAACGGGCATTGGTAGCAGATGCTTCCCATCTTGATATGCCGATCTGTAACTGCGAACTCCAGGTACTTCCTCCCTTTCCTACCCGAACGAATGACGCTACTGGATAACTTATTGTTGGACTGAGATCATAATTATTATAAGAATTTAGAAATGCTGCTACTCCAAATGAACTCATCGAAGATATCTGATCGAGAACATCCAACTTATCACCCGGTGAAGTTGTCCCGATCCCGACATAACCCGCGGCATTGGCGAACAAAGCCGGTACAACTGCCGCTCCTGCCGTCGGCCGTGTTTCAACCAGAAAAGCATTGCTGGTCGAGTTCCAGACATGCAGCTTAGCTTGAGGATTGGCAGTACTGATACCCATGTTGCCAGTTCTTCTGATGTGAACAACGTTAGTTGTTCCTACATTGATATTGAAGCCGCTGCCAGCTCCAGCGTTGGCATTTAAAAACATCTCCCAATTCTCCGGATATGATGGATGTCCACTTCTCAAGACAACGCCCGGTAAGTCAGGTGTTCTGGAGGCTATCTCCAGAACGGGATGACGATCATTAAGAGAGTCTGGACTCGTAGTTCCTATACCGACATTCCCGCTAACCGTAACGGCTACAGCCTGCACCCCACCCGCGCTCAATCCCCCTGCCTGCAAAGCGTAGCCGACACTGTTGATCCTGGTCCTGGGCGCCAGCGTTTCCGCGGAACCTAGTGGATCGATGATGACTTCAAGATAGGCATTATCTGTGACAAAAACATTTGGTGAAACCTGGTCCAGAACAACACTGTAGATACCCTGGTTCACCGGAACCGTTATATTACTGGTCGACCAGAGAAGAGCACCTGCGGTCAGGTCCGACCAGATCTTGAAGGTCATGGTCAGGGTCGAATTCACCAGCGCGCCGTTCTGGAGCAGCCTGCCGGAATAGGTCAGCTGGTTGGGCACGGCGAGGGCCGAGAGCGTCAGTATCGAGAACAGAGTAATTCCTAAAAGCGTTTTCTTGAACATGGGGGCCTCCTGTTAAATATAGATCCAACTGTCTGAACCTTGATTTACTTGATTTACTTGATTTCCCTGATTTGCCTGATTTCTTGATCTCTTAATCATGGTAATCCTGTAATCCTGCTAATCATGGTTCAGACATTTGTCATTATTTATAATTATCCCCCATCACCGCCAACAATGCAATCGGTTTTTTTTTATCCCCCTCGCTGCCGAGCCGAAGCCATGCGCAGGCTTGGCGGAGAGGGGCTAGGGGAGAGGTGTAGATTGGATAACCCCGCTCACTTCGACAGGCTCAGTGACCACCGCAACCCCACCCCTGGATTCCCGCCTGCGTGGGAATGACAGATCGTCTACATCCTCTCCGGTGCCTTGATACCCAATAATTTTTCCAGGATGATCCCCAAGACGGTTTTGGTCTTCTGCACAAAAACCAAACGTTTTTTGGTCAGTTCCTGGTCAGGCGAGATCACCCGGCAGTTGTGATAAAAAGCATGGAACAAGGCGGCCAGTTCTTCGGCAAAGGCGGCCAGTTGGTAGGGCTGGTAGTTTTGGGTGCACATGATCAGCTCTTCCGGAAAGTCGACCAGCTTCTTGGCCAGTGCCCGTTCGTGAGGATCAGCGATCAGGTTAATTGTATGATCGCCAGCTATCGTGTTCACGTCGATGCCCTGCTCTACCGCGTTGCGCAGGATACTGCAGATGCGGGCGTGGGCGTATTGGACGTAGAAGACCGGGTTATCTTGGGACTGTTTCTTGGCCAGCTCCAGGTCAAAATCGATAGCGGTATCAGGGCTGTAGCGGGCCATGAAGTAACGGGTCGCGTCCACGCCGATCTCTTCCATGACCTCATCGAGAGTTATCATCTCGCCGGTCCGCTTGGACATACGCACGGGTTCGCCGTTGCGGAACAGGTTCACCAGCTGGCCGATAATGATCTTAAGTACCGCCTGGTGCTTGTCTAGTTCTGTCTTTAAGCCGATCTGCATCCGGGCCACGTAGCCATGATGGTCGGCGCCCCAGATATTGATCAGTTCTTTGAAGCCTCGTTCCAACTTGTTATGGTGGTAAGCGATATCAGCGGCAAAATAGGTCGGTTCGCCCGTGGCCTTGATCAGGACCCGGTCCTTGTCGTCCCCGTGATCCATAGTTTTGAGCCATAAGGCCCCATCTTTTTCATAAACATCCAGATAGTCCCTGACCTTCTGGACCTCGCCGGCTTCGTGCAAGGTCTTCTCCCGAAACCAGGTGTCGAAGGTCACGCCAAGTTTAGCCAGCACTACCTGCTGTTCCTTAAGCATAACTTCCACCGGATCTTCGGTTTTGACGGCCAGGTCTTTGATATAGGCGCCATGGTAACCGTCAGCCGGGATCTCCTGACCATTTCTAACTGCTTCTACCGACAAGCGCAGATTGTTGATCTGGTTACCGGCATCGTTGATATAGAACTCCGTCGAGGCGGCATAACCCAGACGTTTTTGCATCCTGGCCAGGACGTCTCCGATGACCGCCCAGCGCCCGTGGCCGATATGCAGAGGCCCGGTAGGGTTGGCACTGACGAATTCCAGCAGGATCTTACGGTCATTGCCATAATTTGAGGCTCCATAATCATCACCTATATTCATCACCTCGGCAGTTAGGGCCTGGTCTGTAAGCTTAAAGTTGATGAATGGACCAATGGCGTAGGCTTCGATCTCTTTTGAAGCTAATTCAGAGGCTAATTGCTTGGCCAGGGCAGCCGGATTTTCTCCTCTTTGCTTGGCCAGAATGAAAGCGGCATTGGTGGCATAATCGCCATGCTGGGTACTCTTGGGGATCTCAACGGTGAACGAGTCTAAGCCGGTCTTGGCCTGGATCAAAGCTTGAAGCAGTTGTCTGGCTAGCATATCAGTACTGTTGGATCATTTCCAGGCGGACCAGGACTGGCTTGTAAGTGGTTATGCCCAGAGCTTCCGCAGTATTGGAAGCCAGACCTACAGCTGCGCTGGCCGAAGGAGGGGTATTTTCCGAGACTAAAGCGATCAGGCTCCATTTGTTCCGGGGATTAACAATACGCAACTTACTGCCGATAGGCAAGCTCTTATGGGTCACTATGAAGTCTTTGGACTTGATCAGAGGGTCATAACGGATAGCCATACCATCCATTGGAAAGTTATCTTCGGGTTTTTCCTCTATTTTATCGTCTTTTGGCATCTTGGATAAGAATATTTTGATATTTTTAAGCCATTCCTGGGCCAAATAGACGTCATTTGTCTTATTTACGGTCGTTTCCGCTTCAACGATCGTACAAATTAGGTTAGGGCTGTATTCGATTATGGTAAATTCATCTTTTATTCCGGCAAAAAATCTCGGATCATCAGGTTTAACGCCCATAGCAGCTAATTGCATCAGACGGGCAGCGAACATCTTAGCTCTTTCCTCCGGACCGCCGATCTCTTTTTCCTCGCCGTAGAATCTGGCCATTACCTCATAATTCATGAATACGGTAGCGGAGTCCCGTCCGTTACGGTTCTCAGTAACCACGCGCAGCTGGATCTCTGCGGCCATTGCTGCGATCGTAAAGCAAGTAAAGATAAGGGTTAAAATAGTTTTTCTGGTCATGCTCACTTATAGAGTCCATTCAGCTTGATATATTGCTCGACTTTATCTGGCACCAGGTCAGTTATCGGCCGGTCTTGTTTGATCCTCTGCCTGATGGCGGTCGAAGACAGGTCGATTATACGGGGTATCACGATAAAATGCACACTTTTTTTTAAGAGCTCAGCTTCTTTCCAGGTATCGATGTCCTGATAGGCATCTTCCCCGCAGATCACATGGTCAGGTTTAAGCTCGCGCACCGTATCTATCGTATAGGAATTACCTCCTCGGACTATTTCACACAGGGAGATACGAAAGCCAGTATCAGCCAGGGCCAGCTTCAACATTTCCACCCGATCCTTGGCCGAAGCTGCTGGCATTTGTTTATGAGGCGGCAGAAAGCTTGGCACAAAGACCACCTTGCAACGGTATTGGTCACGGGCCATCCTGGCGATATGCAAATGTTCATTATGGACCGGATCAAAGATCCCGCCCAGGATCGCGGTTTTCATTGTATTTTCACATTCCCTGTAATGTTTAGCGTGGGCAATGCTTCCTGCAAGGCTTTGCGGACGCCGTCAGAGACCGCCTGGGACGTTATCGTCGCTCCGGTAATAGCCACGATATCTTCTTTGGTCCTGAATTTATCCTTTAAGGATCTTTTAATGAACTGGTTAAGGAAAGACTCTTTCTTGGCCTCCGTCCCCAAACCAGGGGTTTCCTGCATGGCCAGGACCTGTACGCCGGTCACATTCCCGCTGGGGTCAATGCCTACCAGGAGTTTAATGTCACCGGCATAACCTTTGACCGTAACCTGCCTGGTCTGTCCGCCAACCTTTTTAGCTGCAGCCTGGTCGATCTTTAACTGGTTAGCCTCGATCAGGGGCTGGGTCAGCTTATGAGCGCCAAAGAGCAGCGCGCCAGAGATACCGGCGGCGAGCATAAGGATGGAGCCTTTAAGAAACAAGTCTTTTAGCAAGTGTGCTTCCCTTTTAGAGAATACAAGAATACTGGAATACTCCGCCGTCATTGCGAGGAGGCAGCCGACGTGGCAATCTCTCTATGCAATTCCCTGCCGAGATTGCTTCGTCGGCTGCCTCCTCGCAATGACGGATGTTATTCGATGAACACATCCCTCTGCCACCGTATCTTATCCAGAAACGGCGTCAGCGCGTTCATCAATAAAATAGAATAACAAACGCCCTCAGGATACCCTCCCCACAAGCGGATGACCATAGTAATGATCCCGCAGCCGATGCCGAAGACCATCTTGCCTGCAGGAGTTATCGGCGAGGTCACGTAATCCGTGGCCATGAAAAAGGCGCCTAGCAATAAACCACCGTTGAGCAGATGAAAGAGCATATCCTGCCCAAAGATCCCGGCGATAATTGCCACCGTCGTTAAGAAGCAGAAAGGGATGCGCCAATCTATGATGCGCAGGAGCATCAGAAAGAGCCCCCCGATAAGAATTGCCAGCGCTGAGGTTTCACCCAAAGATCCACCGGTCAGGCCGAGAAAACTATTCAGGTAAGTTGTGCTTTGCACTGCCGCGGCGATACCGTCATGTTTAGCCACGCCCAAAGGCGTCGCGGTGGTCAGAAAGGTTAAAGGGCTGTGCCAGGTCGTCATCAGCATGGGATAGGAAGCCAATAAGAAAGCTCTGGCCGCCAGCGCCGGGTTAAAGATATTCATGCCCAAACCGCCAAAGGCCTGTTTGACGATAGCGATGGCAAAGAAAGAGCCTATCGAGGCCACCCACCAGGGCGTACTCGGGGGCAGGTTCATCGCTAAAAGCACGCCGGTCAACAAGGCACTGCCGTCAAAAACGGTCGCCGAACGGCGGCGGAGTAACATGATCAGCGCTTCAGTGATCAAGGCCGTGAAGATCGTAGAGGTATAGACGATCAGCGCAGGGATCTGGAAAAAATACAGGGAAGCGCAAATGGCCGGCATTAAGGCGATGACCACCAGGAACATGATGCGTTTAACTGTCGTTGTAGCCCGGATATGCGGGGAGAGTGAGACTTGAAAGATCATCTATTCGCTTCCCTCTCTTTGCGTCTTTCAGCCTTGGCAACTTTTATTCTCTGGACTAACTGTCTTTTTGCCGGACAGATATAAGCACAGCAGCCGCATTCGATACAGGAATCGTCAGCATCGAATAAAGGCTGCAGTCCCATGGGACAAGCCTTGATACAGCGTCCACAACGGATACAGGCCCATTCCTTGAGGTTATAAGGACTAAGCGTCAGGATCCCGGTAGTCCCCTTGATCACAGGGACTTCCATGGTCCATTGAGCGAGACCCATCATCGGTCCACCCATGACCAGTTTGAAAGGTTTGGGCCGGCGCAGTTTAACGTTCTGGAGTTCGGTTAACAAATAGCTCATCGGGGTGCCAAGCTTTACCAAATAATTACCGGCAATCGGTTTAAATTCCCCGCCTACGGTAACGACGCGATCTATCAAAGGCAGACCTGTCTTTAAGGTTTTGCCTACTTGGGCAGCAGTACTAACATTATGGACCACGACGCCGGCATCCAGTGGCAAACCCAAGGGCGGAAGTTTTCTGCCCAGCACGGTTTTGACCAGGATCTTTTCCGAACCTTGGGGATATTGTGTTTTCAGAATGAAGACGTCCATCTGGAGTCTGCCTTTTTGGGCTTCTTCTGTCAGCTTTTTTATCGCGTCCTCTTTATTGTCCTCTATAGCAATTATTATCTTGCTGACATTGAGGGCTTTGGCCATAGCCTTGGCGCCGTAAATTATATCCCCTGCTCTTTCCAGCATGACCCGGTGGTCAGAGGTCAGGTACGGTTCGCATTCAGCGCCGTTGAGGATCAGCGTATCTATTTTGTTCTGCTTTGGCGGGCTGAGTTTCACATGGGTCGGGAAGGTAGCGCCGCCCAGGCCGACAATTCCGGCTTCTTTAACCGCTTCCACGATCTCTTCGGCGGTCATCTGTTCCAGGGCGGGATAAGGCTTGATACTTTCATCAGGCGTATTTTGCCAGTCATTATCGATAATGATAGCTTTCACCGCCGTCCCTATCGGATGAGGTTTCTCCATTATCCCGGTCACTATTCCGGAAATGCTGGAATGAATAGGCGCCGTGATAAAGGCCTTGGCTTCGGCGATCTTCTGGCCGACCTTGACCTTGGCCCCAATGTCCACCAAAGGCTCGCAGGCCTCGCCGACATGCTGGATCATCGGGAACACTGCCTCGTTAGGCTCCGGACCTTTCTGGATAGCTTTGCCGGCGGTCAGTTCTTTGTTATAGCGCATTTTTTTTCGGGAAGACGGCCAACAAGAGGCCCATAACGAAGAACGCACCCGGCGGTAGGACCATGATCAGCATCGGCAAATAATTAGGACCCAGAACACTGTGACCTAAAAGTGCGCCGCTGCCTAGTATTTCGCGGATCGAGCCAATAAGCAAAAGAGCAAAAGTATAAGCGATCCCCTTTTGCAGACCGTCCCAGAACGAAGCTAGAACATTGTTCTTGCTGGCGAAGGCCTCGGCTCTGGCCAGGATAATGCAATTAACTACGATCAGCGGAATGAAGATACCCAGGGCGTGATGCAGGTCCGGTGTATAAGCGGACATCAGCAGATCGGTGATGGTCACAAAAGTTGCAATGATCGTAATAAAGACCGGTATACGGATCTGGGGAGGAGTGAAACGGCGCATTAGCGAGACCAGAACATTGGAGCCGATAAGCACAAAAGTAAAAGCCGCGCCCATGCCCAGGCCGTTGAGCACACTGGTCGTAATGGCCAGCGTAGGACAGAGGCCGAGCATCAGGATAAAGACAGGATTGTCTTTGAAGAGAATATTATAAAAGAATTTCATTGCCCTTTGTGCCTCTGTGCCTAAGTGGTTTTGTGCCTTTTATTTCCCCAGCTTCGCTTTGATCTCCTTATTCTCTTTTTGCAGAACATCCACCTTGGTGTTCAGTTCCTTTACCGCTTCAATAAGCAAGGCGGTCAGGCGTTCATAATCGACGGAAAGCACGTCTTTCATCCCTGTTACGCCCAGCTTATCGTGCAACACGACCTCAGGCACGACCTTCGCCACGTCCTGTGCCACCAAACCCATCTGCGGACGGTCCTCGTCTTTGCCCCTGCTCTTAAGATACATGTCGTTCC
>JBAZXJ010000019.1:0-12687 GCA_041659865.1 Candidatus Margulisiibacteriota bacterium
TCCGCCAGGATATTCTTGACCTCCTGCTCTGTTTTACCGGCAATGATCTCAAATCGATATCTTCCCAGTTGATTAAGTCCTTGCTGCGCTCTTTGTTGTAATACTTGCGTAACAAAGCATGCGTCGAGGGGGTTCTTGTTCCCAACGATCGCGATCTTGGCGTTTTTTCTTTCCAGATCAACATGTTCGAATAATCCTGGATCAATACCATTGACCACGCGCTGAATGTTCAATTTGGGATAAATGAATTGCAGGATATCCTTGTTGTTCTGGGAAACTGTCATAACGGAAACAATATTATGGGAATCATAATTATAGGTCAGATCGTTCTTGAATTGATGCATGGCAAAACCAAGGAAAACGTTCTGATTGAAGATAACTGTGCGTACCGGAAGAGCCTGTTCAAGGATCGGAAAATCTTCAGGTATGACCAGATGATCGTTCTGTCTGTCTATTTTGCCCGACCAGAGTTCTTCCCAGTAGGTGACAGGGGTCTGATTTTCGAACCAGGTCATTCTGTAGCCAGGGCTATTATGCACAACGTAAGCAGAATAGCCATTATTATTCAAGATATCCACATGACGATAGATCTGTTTATTCCCGCCCGTGGGCGAAGGATTATCATGACAAAAATAGTAAATAGTTGGTCTGTTTGGCATATGATCCTCTATATAATAACCGATAATATGGCAGAATTCCACTGAATATATATGCTATATTAATATTTGGGCTGCCCTGATACCGCAAGGCCGTTAAATATTTGACCGTAGCGCGATAACCTTTGAAAGTATTGATAGTCGTTCTGCCTCCTGCATAAACCCCGTATTCCTAAATACTGTATTTTCTTTATAGTAGATCGACTTTTTGTGAACGATCATTGATAAACAATCGATCAATGCGCTTTTTGAGCCCCAATTTACTAATTCTTGGCTAATGCATTGCAAACCATTATCTTTAGCATATTGCTGCATTTTTATTGCTGTCATACTAGGATCTCGCCAGTGAGTTATTAGTTCATCAAAGATCCCTGCCTTTTTCAAAAAACTGAATAATCCTGGAGCTTTTCCGATTACTTGCTGTATTCTAAGTTGAGCCGTATATTCTCCTAGATTTGAGTGGTGAATAAAGATCGCTCCGTTCTGTTTTATCTTTCTGGATAATTGAGCTATATAGGCCGAGATTATTGTGTCTTCAACATGAACTAATGAATCAAAACTAAAAACGAGATCTACAGAATCATCAGGGATCATGTCCAGGGACTTGCCGTCATTAACAAAATAGCTCATATGTGAACTAGCAGCAAAGCGTTGTCGGCAGGCATTGATACACTTTTCCGAAATATCCACAACGGACAAATTGGTACTATAGTCCTTCAAATATTCAGTCCATCTACCAAAGCCAGGTGCAATTTCTAATATAGATCGTGCAGGAAGAAAGGCGAGAATACGGGGAAGTATCGTTCCATGCCACTGCATATATGAACCGCCCCAACAGGCCGACCATTCTTCCCCTCCATACTTCCAGTTATGGTCGTCATTCCAGGTTGCTTTGTTCTGTTCAATTGTTGGCATAACTGACCTTTCTTTGATCTAAATATGTAAATAACATAGCAATTATAGCATGTTGTTACATCCTGATCCTGCGGCGCCATAATACTATCGATTGGTACCTATGACCTGGCCCGTCAGCTGGACGGCGCGACCAAGCTGGGGACTAAAAAGTTCGCCGAGGCGATCGCCCTGAACATTATTTAGGACCGTTCGTATTGGAAAAAAGCCCTCCGAACCCCTGGATCATTCTGGCAATGATGCCGTTCCCCTGTTGCTCACTTCTGGCCTTGGCTTCTTCTTTTGCCTTTAAGGCAGCTTCCAGCCGGTCTCTTCTGCTAAAATTTTCGTAGATCTCTATCCTGCTGCCTTCGGTCTTTATTGTGTAGTCTTTGCCTAATTCTTTTGTTGCTCTCAACGGTTCAGCAGACCTTAGATCATCCTGGTCGATCAAGAAATAATTGTCCTGATCCGTATTGTTGATAAGCTTGCCGGTGATCCTTACAGTGTCCGCGTAAGAGCAGATCCAAAATGTTTTCGCCTTGCCATCTGCAACTGTTGTATGTATCGGGATAGGCACACTATAGCTAGGACGTGATAAGAAACCCAAGGGAGTTGCCACCGCCATCCGGACATCACGATTCATTTTCTCACGACCTGCTGCGAGTATTTGACCAGGTTTTACTGTCCGGAATTTGCCCTGTTCTTCATCGAATTCCAGGAGTGAGCTGCCGATCTTTAACACAGTTCCATCCATAAGCTTTTTTGTATCATGGTGTACAGCCTTGGATCTTAAAGCTCGGGGATGTATGAGCACGGAGCCGTTACTGGAGTTGTCTTGATAATAATATTCATTGCCTTTTTTTATGACCTGGCCATGCTCTCTGGAGATGCTGTTATCCAGTACACTTTCCGTGAGTTCCTGGACCAGATTTCTCCCTAAAGACTGGGTTACAGCGCTTTCCGGTTCTTTTGGTCTCGCTGGTAGAACTGGCTGCGCATCATTGACTTGGGCCCTCTGCGGTGCTTCAGCTACTTTTGCCAGGCCTTGTGCCTCCGGTCGAGCTGAACCGTTCTCCGCGTTCATTCGCAAGGCGGGCATTTCCTTAGGTCTGGGCGTATTTCTGACCAAGCCAAGGTTCACCTCATCATCTTTCCTGTCGATAATAAAACTGTCCCCTTTTCTTATGACCAAGACGTCTTTAGCGACCAATATTTCCTTGTTTTCAGGTATGGCCATGGTCTGATCCGGGTCATTTCTGTTCACGAAATAGAACTCGGACGGAACCAGCTTGTCAATCAGGGCAGGGTTCAAGCGTACGGCATCATAATAAGAGCAAATGAAGCAATTCTTGTCCCGCTCAAGATCTGAATATAAGGAAATCGGCCCTTTGTA
This sequence comes from Candidatus Margulisiibacteriota bacterium, assembly GCA_041659865.1. Classification (GTDB taxonomy): domain Bacteria; phylum Margulisbacteria; class JBAZXJ01; order JBAZXJ01; family JBAZXJ01; genus JBAZXJ01. Next base: position 2,944 of record JBAZXJ010000019.1, read on the forward strand.
ATATCTGACATGCTGTCTGATACCCTCATCAAAAAATTTACCAAAGAACGTGCGCCCCCCTTCATCATGATGCATTTGGCTGATAGTTTCGGAGAATCCTGGCAAGGGACAGATCCCGTTCATATTGACCTGAAAGACCTTGTTCTTTTCCAGAAAGATCAAGGTGCCTTTCTGTAAAACCGCGGTTTTACTATTCGCGCCCTTGCCGATCTTTATCGGTGCGCCCCGCTTATTTACCAGCGCTATACCGTTTGGTGATCCGGTATCCTCGATCATTAGATCGCCGTTGCTTTTGTAGATGCGACAATATTGTCCCAGGCTATCCATTTGGCCGAACTGAACCATTCCTCTCTCCGCTTGGATGATCTTGTGTTTGAGCATAAGTAGCCTCCTTATCCGTTATAACTATATATGCCCGTTTTGGCGGTTTTTTATACCAAGTAATTCCGTTTGACAGGGGCAGGGCAACTCTCTATAATCCACAGGCTTGTATTAAACAGTAAGACGAAGGGAAGATGACCATGAAGAAAAAGACCCATCCTCAAAATCACGAGGTTGTAGCTACCTGCCATTGCGGAGGAAGCTTCAAAATTATGTCGACTTTGAAAGACGTACGTGTGGATATCTGCTCCGCCTGCCATCCTGTTTTTGCCGGTTCTACTGGCAAGAGGTTGATGGATACCGAGGGCTTGGTAGACAAGTTCAAGAAGCGTTACGCCAATACCGCCAAGATCCAGGCTGAGATCAAGGACCGAAAAGTAAAGAAAGCCGAAGTCGTTGCCGAATTGGCCAAGGAAGAAAAGGCCAGAAAAGAAAGCAAGAAGTCGCGCGTGATCGGCAAGACGAAGGTTTAATATTGAATACACTGTAGGGGCGGCCCCCTGTGGCCGCCCTTGTTAATACATTGAAGGGGCACGTCATCGTGCCCCTTTTTATTTAAGGCAAAATGTAAAATGGAAATTGTAAAATGAAAAATTCTGGAATAAGGAACATTAAGCAAATGCTAGATGCGGCTGTTAATGACTTTATAACCGCGAATGTCGATAGTCCTTTACTTGCCGCCGAGATCTTGCTGTCCGCGGTGTTGGGTACGGATAGACTAGGGCTATATACGGAGGCCGCGAGCGTGCCCGCGCCTGAGCAAGCAGTGCTTTTCGCCAGCTACGTACAGCGCCGGAGCAACGGGGAACCTCTGCAGTACATCATCAACAAAGCCTGGTTCCTGGGCCGGGAATTCTACGTTGACAAAAACGTCCTGATACCGCGGCCGGAGACGGAGGGGTTGGTGGAGTCGGTAAAGAATTCAGAATTCAGAATTCAGAATTCAGTCAGAATTATGAATAAGGACGAAATGACCTCTTCCCCTCTCTGCCAGCCGCCTCGGCTAGGCGGAGAGGGGCTAGGGGAGAGGTCTCCCCAAGAGAGGCTAACTTCTTATGTCTTCGTCGACATCGGCACCGGTTCCGGCTGTATCGCCATCTCCCTAAAAAAACAATTCCCTGATATCGAGGTCTATGCTACGGATATTTCCGCATCTGCCTTAGCGGTTGCCGCTAGGAATGCTAAGGCACACGATGTTCACGTAAACTTCCGCCAGGGAGATCTGCTGGCTCCCGTGATCGCTGAACTGGCAGACCAGCCGGTATTCATCGTCTCCAACCCGCCTTATATCTCTCCTGCGGAATGGCAGGGTTTGCAGCGCGAGGTCAAAGAGCACGAGCCTAAGTCGGCATTACTGGCAGAAAATGACGGAATGGAGTTTTATCACAAGATATTGGAACAGGCGAATGCTCTTAACGTAGTTGGTATTGCCCTGGAGTGCGGTTACGCTCAGGCCGAGAAATTAGTCCGGTTGGTCAAAGCGTCTTACCCTGATCTGCAGACCATGGTCCACAACGATCTAAGCGGTATTCCCAGGGTTGTCTTGGCTTATAAAGTGTACTAAGATTGAGTTCATGAAAGAGCTGGCCAACAAGGGGATCTTCCTTAGTCAAATACTGGAAAAATATGTCTGGTCTGCTGACCGTAAAGCGGTAGGCAAGTTAAAAGACATCGCTGTGGATATGAACGTTACTTTCCCCAAGGTCTTGGGTTTGATCATCGACCTGCCTTTCCAGCGTGAAAATGAATATCTTGCTATTACTGCTTGTGAAACAATTTCCGAAAAAGAAATAACCCTCAAAACACCTCTGAGCAATATTAAGTATGAGAACTTGCCTGAAGGGTGTACGTTGCTGAAGCAGAATATTCTGGATAAGCAGATCGTGGATGTGAATAATATCCGCGTGGTGCGCGTGAACGATATCAAATTGATCAAGGTAGAGGACGGCTTCCGCTTTGTGGCTGTCGATTGCGGGCTGACCGGTATCCTGCGCAGACTGAAAATGCTCGGCACGGCCAAACTTATTCCATTTATTGGCGGCAAAATAACCGAACGGACCATCGCCTGGAGCAGTGTCCAGCCTATGCAGTCGGATACCGACGATCTGCGGCTCAAAGAAACCTATGAAAAGATCTTCAACCTGCATCCTGCTGATATCGCCGAGATCCTAAGCCTGGTCCATCATGAGGAAAGAACGGCGATCGTTGAATCGCTCAGTGAGGAGAATTTAGCCGAAGTCCTGCCGTACCTGGAGGACGCGATCAAAGCGGATATAATTGAGAACATGCATCTGGACCGGGCGGTCGAGGTCATTGAAGAAATGCCTATGGACGAAGCGGTCGATATTCTGGGCGACGTTTCTGACGAGAAAGCCCATGAGATCCTCGACCAGATGGAGCCGGAAGAGACCGAAGAATTCCAGGAGCTTTTGCAGCATCATGACGATACCGCTGGCGGCTTGATGAATAGCGATCATGTGGCCTTTACTCAGGACCTGACCGTGGCTTCTGCTCTGGCCAAACTGCGCGAGATGAAGCCGGACGAAGAAATGTTCTCGGTCATCTATGTTGTTGATAAGCAGGAACATCTTCTAGGCGTTTTCTCTTTGCAAACCTTGGTCTTGGCCGAACCGGAACAAATACTCCAGGATATTATGGATGAGAAAGTGGTCAAGGTAGAAGCCGGTGCTGATAAGGAAGAGATCGGCGAACTGGTCGCCAAATACAGCCTGATAACTTTGCCGGTCGTCGATAAAAATAATATTTTACAGGGAGTAATAACCGTTGATGATGTGGTCGAACATTTTATCCCCTCGGGGTTTAAGAAAAAACGCGATGTCATGGCTTAAAAGGCCGTCCCATCTGCGTAAGCGCACCTTGCTCTTCCTGTCCGTCATGGGCCCGGGGATCATTACTGCTATCGCCGATAATGATGCCGGTGGTATTGCCACCTACTCTATGGCCGGTTCGCATTTTGGCTACGGCATGCTCTGGCTTCTGTTCCTGGTCATCTTTTCCATGGTCGTAATTCAGGAGATGAGCGCGCGTATGGGCGCGGTTACCGGTAAAGGGCTGGCCGACCTCGTCCGTGAACATTTTGGCCTGGGCTGGACTATCCTGGTCATCGCAGTTTTGTTGTTGGCTAATCTTTTTGTCACTATCTCGGAGTTTGCCGGTATCGCCGCCAGCTGTGAGCTCTTTGGCCTGAACTATCATATTTTCGTACCTCTGATGGCGTTTTTCATTTGGTTCCTGGTCGTTAAAGTGCCTTCATATAAAATGGTCGAGAGGATCTTCCTTTTCATTTGCGGCGTTTCGGTTACGTATATTATCGCCGGGATCATGGCTAAACCGGACTGGAACATGGCCTTAAGTCAGTTAGTGGCTCCGCAGCTGAGCTTTGATCACCGCTATATCCTTACCGCTATCGCTATTATTGGGACGACGATAACTCCCTGGATGCAGTTCTATCTACAGGCCTCTATCGTGGATAAAGGTGTAAATGTCAGAAGCTACAGCTACGTGCGCTGGGACGTGGTCTTGGGTGCCTTAATGACCGGAGTGGTAGCCTTTTTTATCATAGTTACCTGCGCGGCGACTCTTTTTACTAAAGGGATCCCGGTTAATACTGCCGCCGAGGCCGCCAGGGCGCTAGAACCTCTGGCGGGTGAATTTAGCCATTATCTTTTCGCTGTAGGCCTGTTCTCTTCCTCTGTTATTGGCGCTTTCATCTTGCCGCTTACCACCGCTTACGTTTATTGCGAAGCCTTTGGGTTTGAACGAGGGATCTCCAGGGACTTTGAATCAGCCCCGGTGTTCTTTTCGGTCTATACTCTGATGCTGGTAATTGGCGCTGGTATTGTCCTTTTGCCCAAACTGCCGTTCTTTTGGATCATGCTTCTGGCCCAGGATGTTAATGGCATTTTGATGCCCATTATCCTGATCTTTATGCTGATCCTGGTCAATAACAAGAAGATCATGGGCAAATACGTTAACGGGCCGGTCTATAATCTGATCGTGACCTTGACGATTATAGCCATTATCGCTTTAACTATTGCCTTGATCGCCCTTAGCTTCGTATAATGACAAATGACAAAACCCAAATGACAAATCAATTTCAAAATCCCAATGACAAATGGGGAATGATCATATAATTTGGGTTTTGGAATTTGTCATTGATTTGGATTTTGGTTTTTGAATTTTGGATTTACGAAGGAGGCTCATATGTTCTCGGGAAAATCTGTATTAGTGATAGGGATGGTATTTATGTTCAGTTTTCTAGGAGCAGCGAAAGATAATTTATTAAGCAAGCCTGGAGTTTATGCCAGATTGCAGACTAACCAGGGCGAGATAGTTTGCGAACTGTTCCTGGACAAGGCCCCGATAACTGTAGCGAACTTTGTTAACCTGGCTGAAGGCAAGCAGGAATATATCGATATGAAGACAGGCGAGAAAGCTAGCGGAAATTATTATGACGGCCAGATCTTCCACCGGGTCATCCCTAATTTCATGATCCAGGGCGGCGACCCTAGCGGTACTGGCCGTGGTGGTCCTGGTTATCAGTTCCAGGATGAATTCGGCTCTGGTTTAAGTTTTGACCAGCCGGGAAGATTGGCCATGGCCAATGCCGGACCAGGTACCAATGGCAGCCAGTTTTTTATTACCTCAGTGCCGACCCAGTTCCTGGATGGCAAGCATACGATCTTTGGCCAGGTTATTTCTGGTCAGGATATCGTGGTTAAGATAGGTAATGTGCCTCGAGATGGAGCGGATCGTCCCCGTGATGCCGTGGTCTTGCAGTCGGTGAAGATCGTTAAGGTAGACGCTAAACCCGCAAAAGTGATCAAACCGGTAGCTAAGAAAAAGAAGCGGTAGGGACTAGCTAGGGCCAACGGTTCTTAAGTCAGAAGCATACAGAAAGGGCACGTTCATCGTGCCCTTTGCTTTGGCCAAACATTCGCAATGACGGATCCTACTTCTCTACTTCTTTACTTCTTTACTTCTTTACTTCTGTCTTCTCCCCCTCGCAATTTATCCAACTTCTCTTTAATCCTCTTCTCAACCCCGTTCTCCGTAGGTTCATAGTAGATCTTCGGTTCCGGCATGTAGGCTTGTTTCACATAACCGCCGTACGAGTGGGCGTATTTGTAATCTTTACCAATACCCATTTTCTTCTCACCGTCATAAACAGCGTTCTTTAAATGATCCGGCACTTTTCTGGTCGGCTGGCTTTTCACGTCGGCCAAAGCGGCATCGATCGCCACGTAGCTGGCGTTACTCTTGGGCGCGCAGGCGACATAGATCGCCGCCTGGGCTAGCGGGATACGTGCTTCCGGCAGACCGATGAACTCCGCTGTCTCACGAGCGGCGTTGGCCACGACCAAAGCTTGGGGATCAGCGTTGCCGACATCTTCCGAAGCGCAGATCACTATGCGCCTGGCAATGAACGCGGGGTCTTCCCCGGCATAGATCATCTTGGCCAGCCAGTAAACAGCAGCATCCGGGTCCGAACCGCGCATGCTTTTGATAAAAGCGGAGATGACATCATAATGATCATTCTCATCGTAAACTACCGCCTTGGACTGGATCGCTTCTTCAGCATCGGCTTTCGTGAAAACTTTTCTGGTACCTAAGGTGAGCACCCCAAGCTCCAGAGCATTCAAAGCTTTGCGGGCATCACCTTCAGCCTGTTCGGCCAGAAATTCCAGCGCGCCGGCTTCGGCGGTTACGTTGAATTGTTTCAAACCTCTTTCTGCGATAAGTGCTTTTTGCAGTAATTCCACTAATGCTTTCGTGCCCAGCTCCTCGTAACGGAAGACCTGTGAACGTGAGACCAGCGCGGAGATCACGGCGTGAAAAGGGTTCTGGGTCGTAGCCCCGATCATGATGATCGTGCCGTCCTCCACATCAGGGAGCAGGGCATCTTGTTGCGATTTATTGAAGCGGTGGAGTTCATCGATAAATACGATAGTGCGTTTCCCATACATCGCCCGCTGGTCCTTGGCATTCTTGATCACCAGGCGCAGGTCATCAACCTTGGCAATAACCGCGTTAAGTTTAACAAATAATGCTTCGGTTCGTTTGGCGATGACCTGAGCCAAAGCGGTCTTGCCACAGCCGGGCGGGCCAAAGAAGATCAGGGACTGCAGTTTATCCGCTTCGATCATCTTGCGCAGGGGCTTGTCCGGCCCGAGGATATGCTCCTGGCCAATGACCTCGTCTAAGGTCTGCGGCTGCATGCGGACGGCGAGGGGCATCTGGTCGAATAATTCTTTTTCGCGGGAGGATGTGAACAGGTCCATAGTGTAAGTTTACGCTGATAAAGGACGGATGACAATAATGACTGAATTTCCAGGACACTCCGTCATTGCGAGGAGTCCCGCATCGGGGCGACGTGGCAATCTCGTTATAGTAGATCGTCTCGATGGTCGGGGCCAGAAGAACCTTACCCCGCTTGGTCACTGAGTAGCCAGCCGTAGCCTATGGCGAAGGTTGGCGTATCGAAGTGCCCGCCAAACCGCCGTTGGCCCACACGGTCTACCGAGAAAACCCCCTCTGGCCTGCGGCCGGCTATTTATATGCAAGGGCTCTGCCCCTGCACCCCGGGAATATTTCTTTTTGCCGCCAAAAAGAAACATTCCATAAAGAAAAACCGCTTAACACCTAAGCGGTTTTAAGAATTCCCTTGGCGTATCCCAGCCGCCACTCGGGGCAGCTCGTCCAGTACCTTTAATATTTTTTACTGCGGGTCTGGCCAACCTGCCATCTCCCCGCCACCCCTATATTGAAGTCGTATTCAAAAGAAACAAACCTAGCTTTCCCCTGGTAGCCGCGGGCTTCAGCCCGGGTTGAAGAGGCTATCGGTGTGTTATGGTTTGGGTGCCATGGGGACGGAGGATATGCTCACATTGGGTGACTGAGTAGCCCCGCCTTGGGGGCGTATCGAAGTACCCGCCTGTCCGTTTCCGAAAATATCGATTGCCAGACGCAGGTATATATAAGTACAATCACACCTGCAAACATAATTCACAGGAGGATTTCATGAAAAGATCATTAATAAACATTCTGGCTCTGGCAATTCTATCCGTCTCTGCCTTCGCGGTCCCAAACCAAATAACCTACTCAGGCAGGTTATTGCAAAACGGCGCGCTGGTGAATTCGACCCTGCAGATGGATTTCTCTATCTCTAACCTGGCAACAGGAGGTACTGTCCTCTGGTCAACGACCAACGTCAACGTGGACGTGAACCAGGGTATTTACAGTGTGTTACTTGGGGATACGGTCAATCCTGTAAATCCTAATGTCTTTTCCGCAGATAACGCCTATCTTCAAGTAACGGTGGGCGGGGAGGTCTTATTGCCCCGGACCAAGATCAACAGCGTCGGCTACGCCTTGCAAGCTGGTGGCTTAACAACGAGTGGCGGAGGTGTTGCTGTGTTCGTGAGCGCTAATGGCAACGTCGGGCTAGGTACAACCGATACAAATACCTATAGAGGTAATTTGTCAGTGTATACTTCAGGCGGCAATACCATGTCCTTACTTAAAGATAATAAAACCCCGGCCCTTGGCTTTGGTGATGCTGCCAATATTTCCGGTTTGTTTGAGGGTGGTTCTGCTGGTTTTAGTTTTTATACAGCATCTGGAACGTGGTCCAGTCCTGTTTTAACCAGGCAAATGGTCATAAAAAATACAGGGAATGTCGGGATCGCAACTGCCAGTCCTGCCGCACAGTTACATATTGTCGGGGTGACCGATAATGCGGTGTTCTATGTCCAGGCTTCTTCCAGCAATGCAGGGCTAGCCAACTCTGTGAACGTTGGGCTATATGTTGATAAAAGGGGCAGCGTCGGCGTCGGGACGACGGCACCAGGAGCTCACCTGACGGTAACCGGGGTGCAATCAGAACAAGCTCTTTTTGTTAACTTGGGAACTGGCGCTGCTAACTTTGGCGTTGATGCCCAAGCCCAAGGCGCTGGAGTAGAAAATTACGCGGGTTATTTTGCGGCTAGAAACGCGGCTACTAATGTTGCTATTCTTGTGCCAAATGGCTATCCGGCAGCGGGAATAAATAATTATCAACTATATCTTGCATCGGATGCTAAATCATATTTTGGCGGTAATGTCGGCATTGGGACGACTGCGCCAAGAACGAAATTGGAAGTAGCTGGTACAACAGATCCCATGCTATATGTGTCAGATGGTGGTGGAGCATCAGCTAAAGAAGTATTCATTCGTTATTTAACAGCCACTGACGTAGGCGAGATTGGGGTTTATCAAGAGCCTACAACTCCAAAAAATCTGGTACTTCAAAGACTTGGCGGCAACGTCGGTATCGGTGCGACCAATCCCACAAAAGAATTAACCGTAATGACCTCATCAACAGCCGGCGGGATCTCTTTGCATAATTCTACTGGGAGTGAAATAGGTCGGTGGTATAACAATGGCAATGCTAATGCAACAGAGGGCCGTTTATATATGTCCAGCGCAGGGGTGGCAAATGTTGATATCAGAGCTGGAGGGGATTCCTATTTCAATGGTGGCAACGTTGGTGTCGGTACGACTTCACCAGGTACCACTAGATTATCAGTCGTAAATACTGGAACATCGGGGCCTTTCGTTCTAAGTCTGGATAACGATCAGGTTGGTAATACTTCAGGGTTATTACTATCTATTAAAACCGCAGGTGTTGCCAGGGGCTTTATCGGTGCTGGAAAGAAGATCGGCGGCAGCGGAACGGTATTCTCCGATGAAATCGCTAATTCCCTGGGTATACGTTCTGAATCTGCTTTGCATTTAGGTTCAAATGGGAACAATATTCGCATGACGATAGATACTGCCGGCTACGTTGGGATCGGCACGACAAATCCGACCAACGCCTTAACTCTTGCCAGTGGTAAAATTGGTTTACCGAACCAGGCCAGCGGGGACTGGGTCTATTTTCCTAACTTCAATCAAAGCTATTATTTCACGGCAGGGACCGATGAGTTCATAGCGCGCTCTGATGTGGAAACAGGCGCTTTTCGTTTTAAGACACCTAGCAAAGAAATGCTCTATCTCAAGGTCAGTTCTGGTTTTGTCGGCATCGGGACGACGAACCCTGGCTATACGTTACAGGTTAATGGCAATCTATATGCTAACACTTATGTGAATTTACCTTCAGACATTCGCTTAAAAGGTGATGTTAAAACTATCGCTAATGCCTTAGATAAATTGACCAAGCTTAGAGGAGTTAACTACATGTGGTTGGCACCGGAAAAAAGATCCATAGGAAAAGACATGGTCCTCCCGTTAAATAAACTTCAGGCAGGCTTTATCGCCCAGGAAGTTGAGCCGATCATCCCAGAAGCAGTGGGGACGGACAAA